>JAAZAC010000201.1 GCA_012514545.1 Actinomycetales bacterium
CCGACGGCGTGTGGTCCGCCCCGTCCGACGGCGTGTGGTCCGCCCCGTCCCGCGCCTCGCCCCGCTGCGTGCTCACTTCACCCGCCTTCCGGCTCGCCCGTGTGGGCGCCCACCGTAGCCGGGGCGGCGCGGCCCGCGGGCGGGCCGTCCGGGATCGCCGGTTCCGTCGCCGGTCCGGCAACCCGGGTCCCGCTCTTCGGGTGGCGGCGTCGGCGGGGTGGGGAAGGATCGGCGTCGTGCTCGTCGTCCTGCCGCCATCGGAGACCAAGGCGGAGCCCGCGCCCCGCGGGGCGCCCGTCGACCTCGCGGCGTTGTCCTTCCCCGAGCTCACGCCGGCGCGCGAGCGCGTGCTCGCCGCCGCGATCGCGACCACCCGCGAGCCCGACGCGCCCGCGCGGTTCTTCGTCGGGCCGGCCGTCGCGGACGAGGTCGCCCGCAACGCCCGCCTGCGCGAGCTGCCCGCCCGGCCGGCGCTCGAGGTGTACCGGGGCGTGCTGTTCGACGCGCTCGACGCGGCCACGCTCTCGCCGGCGCCCCGACGGCGGGCGGCGGCCGGCGTCGTCGTCGTGTCCGGGCTGTGGGGCGCGTTGCGCCCGGACGACCGGATCCCGCCCTACCGGCTCCACGTGTGCTCGCGGCTCGTCGGCCTGCCCGCGCTCGAGCCGCTGTGGCGGGAGGTCCTGCCCGACGTGCTCGCGCGCGCGGCCGGGGCGGGCGTCGTGCTCGACTGCCGGTCGTCGGGCCACCGCGCGATGGGCGCCCCGGCCTCCCTCGCGGACCGCACCGTCGTCGTCCGCGTGATGCGGGACGACGGCAGCCGCCGCAGCGTCGGCGCCCACGACGCGAAGCGCACCCGGGGGCTCGTCGTGCGCCACCTGCTCGAGACGGGCGCCGACGTCGGCGCGCCCGACGCGCTGCCCGACGCGCTCGCCGACCGGTGGCCCGCCGTCGCGGTCCCGCCCGCGCGGCCGCGGCAGCCGTGGGCGCTCGAGGTCGTCGCGGAGCCGAGGGCCGCGTGACCCCCGCGCACCCCTGACGCACGGCGAACGCACAGGGGACACACACCTAAGGCCCAGCCATGCGGGCTCCGGGCGCGGCATGATCCTCCTCGACCCCTGACCGGTGGCCGGTCGAGCCGGCCCACGCCCGGAGGACGAGGACGTCCATGAGCTACGCCGCGACGAAGCGAGGGAAGGCGGCCAGCAAGGCCGCCAGGGAGGCCGCCCGGCGCGAGGCGGAGCGCCGCGCGCGCGAGGAGGCCCGCCGCCGTCGGCGGAACCGGATCCTCGCGGCGCTCGCGGCCGTGGTCGTCGTCGCCGTCGTCGCGACGATCACCGTGACCCAGGTGCGGGCCGCGCGCGAGCGCGCCCGCCTCACGGGCCCGGAGAACATGCGGTCCGACGGGATCGTGCTCTACGGCGACACCGAGAAGGTCATCGGCCTGACCACCGACCCGAACGGCCCCGGCGCCCCGGCGCAGGCGACCTCGCACGTGCGCGCGTTCGGCATCGTCGACGTCAAGGTCTACGCCGACTACACCGACCCTGACGCCGCCGCGTTCTGGGCAGCCGTGGGCGAGGACCTCACCGAGCGCGTCGCGGAGGGCGACGTCACCGTCGAGATCCACGCCATCGGGCAGAGCCAGGCGGCCGTCGCCGCCGCGCGCGCCCTCGCCTGCGTCGCGGACACCCGGCCCGACGACGGCCTCACCGCGCACGGCGCCCTCCTCGCCGCGCAGGACCGGCTCGCGACGGCGACCGGCGCGGACCTCGCCGCGATCCTCGCCGACGCGGGCATCACCGACGACGCCGTGGCGCGCTGCGTCCAGGGCGACCGCTTCGCCGAGTGGGTCGAGGGCGCGATCGAGCGGGCCGCGACCGGCGCCGTCGACACGGTCATCGGCCCGGTGGTCGAGTCCGGCGTCTGGATCCTCGACGAGCCGTACGAGGGCGACCTCACCGACGCCGAGGCGTTCGGCGCGGCGCTCGACGCCGCGCTCGAGGCGATCAGCCTGGACGAGGAGGGCTGACGCGGGGCCGGCCGCCAGGGCCGGCCGCACGCCGGGTCGGGACCGGCGGCGCCGGCCCACTCCCGGCGCCCGCCGGAGAACTCACCCGACGTGACCCGAATGGCGGCGTCACCGTCGCCGCTTCGGGCGCTACCGTCCCGCCATGGTCTGGGCCAAGGGCGTCCTGTGGACCGTCGTCGTCCTCGGGTTCCTCGCCGTGATCCTCGCCGCGGCGGGCACCGCGGTCGTCAGCGCCCTCTTCGTGGGCGGCCTGCTGCACGCCATCTCCACCGTCGGCTGAGCCCCGGCTCCCGACGACGGCCCCGCCCGACGCGGCCCGTCGCCTCAGGGGACGGGCCACTCCCGGTCGTCCGGCCCGCCGCCCGCGCGGATCAGCGCCTCGATGTCCTCCGTGACGTCCCAGACGTTGACGTTCATCCCCGCGACCGCGCGCCCCTCGCGCAGCCAGAACGCGATGAGCTCGCGCCGGCCGAGGTCGCCGCGCACGGCCACCTCGTCGTACGCCTCGGGGCCCTCGGGCTCGGCGTACCCGACGTACTCCATCCCCAGGTCGTACTGGTCCGTGTAGAAGTACGGCAGGCGCTCGTCGACGGCGTCGGCGCCCATGATCGTGCGCGCGGCCAGCTCGCCGTGCCGCCGGGCGTTGGCCCAGTGCTCCACCCGCAGCGCGCGCCCGCCGAGGGCGGGGCGCGGCGCGAGCGCGACGTCGCCCGCCGCGAGGATGCGCGGGTCCGCCGTGCGCAGGTGCTCGTCGACGACGACGCCGCCCCGCACCTCGAGCCCCGCCTGCTCGGCGAGCCCGGTCTCCGGCACCGCGCCGATGCCGACGACGACGAGGTCCGCGGGAACGAGCGAGCCGTCGCCGAGGCGGACCCCCGCCACGCGCCGCCCGCCGTCGGCCTCGATGGCGCGCACCTGCACGCCCGTGCGGACGTCGACGCCGTGCTCGCGGTGCAGGTCGACGAAGACGCGCGCCATCTCCGGGCCGAGCACCCGGCCCAGCGGCAGGTCGCCGGCCTCGAGCACCGTCACGTCGAGGCCGGCGGCCCGTGCGGCCGCGGTCACCTCGAGGCCGATCCAGCCGCCGCCGACGACGGCGAGCCGGCGCGCGTCCCCGAAGGCCGCGAGGAGGCGGTCGGCGTCCTCGATCCGGCGCAGGTAGCGCACGCCGGGCAGGTCGGCGCCCGGCACGTCGAGCCGCCGCGGCGATGCGCCCGTGGCGAGGACGAGGTCGTCGTACGGCAGGCGCGTGCCGTCGTCGAGCACGGCCTCCGCCGCGACCCGGTCGACGGCGACGACGCGCACCCCCGTGCGCAGGTCGACGTCGTGGTCCGGGTACCACTCGGGCGGGTGGACGAAGGCCGCGTCGCGCGGCTCGTTCCCCAGCAGGTAGCCCTTGGAGAGCACCGGGCGCTCGTAGGGCCGGTGCGGCTCGGCGCCGACGATCGTCACCGGGCCGGTCCAGCCCTCGTTCCGCAGGGTCTCCGCGAGCACCGCCGCCGTGAGCCCCGCCCCGACGACGACGACCCCCCGGGCGGTCACGGCGCCACCCCCGCGGGGGCGACACCGTCGGGCGAGG
>JAAZAC010000202.1 GCA_012514545.1 Actinomycetales bacterium
ACGGCGTCGACGTCGCCGGCGGGCGCGGGCTCGCGGGCCGTGGCGGGGCGCGCCTGGCCGCGCTCGTCGCCGACCCCGCGCGCACGGCCGCCTCCGCGGCGGGCCTCGGCGTCGTCCTCGAGGTCGTCGCGGCCGTCTCCGTGACGCTCGTGCTCGCCGCCGCGGGGCCCTCGTGGTGGCAGGTGCTCCTGCTCGCGCTGCTCGTCGTCGGGGCGGTCGCGCTCGTCGTGCGGACCGTGTCGTTCACCGTCGCCGGCCGCTACCCGGGGCCGACCCTGCGCGCCACCGCGCGGCTCCTCGTCGCGGCGCGCGTGCTGGCCCGCCCGCTCGGCCGGCTGCTGCCGAGCGGCCGCGAGGCCGTGAGCGACTCCCAGCTGCTCGACATGGTCGACCGGGCCGAGGAGTCCGCCGCGATCGAGGCGGACGAGGGGGAGATGTTCCGCTCGGTGCTCGAGCTCGGCGACACGCTCACCCGCGCCGTCATGGTGCCGCGGACGGAGATGATCACGCTGCCCGCGGGCACGCCGCTGCGCAAGGCGCTCGGCCTCTTCCTCAAGTCGGGCTACTCCCGGGTGCCCGTCGTCGGGGAGTCCGTGGACGACGTCGTCGGGGTGCTGTACCTCAAGGACGTCGTGCGGCGGATGCACACCGGCGCCGACCCGGAGACGCCCGCCGACGAGCTCGTGCGGCCGCCCGTGTTCGTCCCCGAGTCCAAGCCGGTGGACGACCTCCTGCACGACCTGCAGGCGGGCGCGTCGCACATGGCGCTCGTCGTCGACGAGTTCGGCGGCATCGCCGGCCTGGTGACGATCGAAGACGCCGTCGAGGAGATCGTCGGCGAGCTCACGGACGAGCACGACCCGGCCGCGCCCGAGGTCGAGCCGCTCGGCGACGGCCGGTACCGCGTGCCGGCCCGCCTCCCGCTCGACGAGCTCGGCGAGCTCTTCGGCGTCGAGATCGCCGACGACGACGTCGACACCGCGAGCGGCCTGCTCGCCAAGGCGTTGGGCAAGGTGCCCCTCGCCGGCTCGAGCGCGGTGGTCGCGGGGCTGCGGCTCACCGCCGACCGCGTGGAGGGCCGCCGGCGGCGCGTCGCGACGCTGCTGGTCGAGCGCGCCGCGCCGGACACCGAGGAGGACGCGTGAACGAGGCCGGCCACCGCTCGGGGTTCGCGTGCGTCGTCGGACGCCCCAACGCGGGCAAGTCGACGCTGACGAACGCGCTCGTCGGGCAGAAGGTCGCGATCACGTCCGGCCGGCCGCAGACGACGCGCCACGTCATCCGGGGCGTCGTGCACCGGCCGGACGCGCAGCTCGTGCTCGTCGACACCCCCGGGCTGCACCGACCGCGCACGCTGCTGGGGGAGCGGCTCAACGACCTCGTGCTCGACACCCTGGCCGAGGTGGACGTCGTGGCGTTCTGCGTGCCCGCGGACCAGCGGATCGGCCCCGGCGACCGCTTCATCGCCGAGAAGGTCGCCCAGCTCGGCTCCGCGGACGCGCGCACGCCCGTCGTCGCCGTCGCGACGAAGGCGGACCTCGTCGGCCGCGCCCGGCTCGCCGAGCACCTCGTCGCGCTCGCGGACCTCGGCGACTGGGCCGACGTCGTGCCGGTCAGCGCCGTCGACGGCTTCCAGGTCGACGTCCTCGTGGACGTGCTCGTCGGCCACCTGCCGCCCGGCCCGCCGCTCTACCCCGACGGCGAGCTCACGGACGAGCCCGAGCACGTCATGGTCGCCGAGCTCGTGCGCGAGGCCGCCCTCGAGGGCGTGCGCGACGAGCTGCCCCACTCGCTCGCCGTCGTCGTCGAGGAGATCGTCCCGCGCGAGGGGCGCGACGCGGCCCGGCCGCTCCTCGACGTCCGCGTGACGCTGTACGTGGAGCGGGAGAGCCAGAAGGCGATCGTCATCGGCCGCGGCGGCGCGCGTCTGCGCGACGTGGGCACGCGGGCGCGGCGGGGGATCGAGGCCCTCCTCGGCGCGCGCGTCTACCTCGACCTGCACGTCAAGGTGGCCAAGGACTGGCAGCGCGACCCGAAGCAGCTCCAGCGCCTCGGCTTCTGACCCGCTGGCTAGACTCCGCCCGTGCGCTACCGGATCGCCGTCTCCAGCGCGGTCGCGGTGCTGGGACTGGGGATCGTCGGAGCCGCCGCCGGCCCGGGCTGGGACCCCGTGCCCTTCGCCGAGACCATCGAGGTCGCGACCCCGGACACGACGATCCGCGGGACGGCCGGCACCGATCCGGTGGGCACGTACGAGGTCGCGTCGACCGTCGTCGAGGTGGAGCTCGCGGGCGCGACGGTCGAGGCGCGCATCAGCGAGCCGGTGGGCGCGACGGGGCTCCGTCCGGGCGTGGTGTTCGTGCACGGCGCCGGGACGGGCCGCTTCCAGGAGGCGTTCGTCCAGCAGGCGGAGGCGCTCGCCAGCGCCGGCGTCGTCACGATGGTGCCGAACAAGCGCCTGGACACGTACTCCACCCGCCACCGCAGCTACGTGACGATGGCGAACGACTACCTGCGCAGCGTCGAGCTCCTGCGCGCCCGGCCCGGCGTGGACCCCGACCGGGTCGGGGTGTACGGCGAGAGCGAGGGCGCCTGGATCGTGCCCGTCATGGCCGCCGACAACCCGAACGTGGCGTTCACGATCCTCGTCGCGGCGCCGGTCGTGCCGCCGCACCAGCAGGCGGCGTTCGCCGTGGACTCCTACCTGCGCAACACGGGCGTGCCGCTGGACGTCCTGCGCGCGATCCCGCGCGTCGTCGGCATGACCTTCCCGGGCGGCGGGTTCGAGTACTTCGAGTTCGACGCCCAGCCGTTCCAGCAGCGGATGCGCCAGCCGCTCCTCGTCGTCTACGGCACCGGCGACGCCGCGATGCCGACCATCCAGGGCGCTGAGCAGCTCATCGCGGACCTCGCGGTCGCCGGCAACGACGCCGTGACGGTGCGCTACTACGAGGGCGCGGACCACGGCATCAAGGTGAACCGGCGGCTCGTCCCGGAGTTCGCGCGCGACATGGCGGCCTGGATCCAAGGGCTGCCGGACTCGGCGCGCGCGGAGCCCCGCGTCGCCGGCGCGGAGCCGTACCAGCGCTTCCGGGCGGCGCCCGTGGACCGGCCCCGGTGGTTCGCGGACGGCGCGATGATGGTCGCCGCGGTGGCCTTCGGGTTCGGGGCGCTGCTCGTCGCCCCCGTCATCGCGGTGGTGCGGCACCTGCGGGGCCACCGCGAGAGCGCCTTCGCCGACGGCGTGCGGGCGCCGCTCGTCGTCATGGCCGCGGGCAGCGCGCTGGCCTTCGTGTCCCTGGTCGCCTACCTGCTCACGGTCGCCTACCTCGCCCAGAACTACCGGCGCAACGACCTGCTCGTGCAGGGCGGCTGGCTGGGCATCCGCGCGCTCGCCATCGCGAGCGTCGTCGCCGGGGCGGTGCTGGTCTCGCGCATCCTCGACGGCCGACGGCGCGGGGTGCCGGCCGCGGCGCGCGACGGGGCGGGGGCGTGGTGCCTGGCGACGGCGGTCGGCGGCACGGCGATCGTGCTGCTCCTGCTCGCCTACTTCGGGGTGTTCCCGGCGCTCGGCTGAGCGCGGCGTCCGGGGCATGAAGCACGGCGCCCATCAGGCGAAATGCCCGAATCTCACCCGTTGCGGGTCCCCGCCGCGCCGTCGCGCGGCGCTACGGTTCGCGTGGGGCCAGGTTGGTTCTCAGGCCCCTGTCACAGCGACGGCCCCCGCCGCGTGCGGGCGGCGAAGGAGCGGCAATGTCCCAGCCCGAGCAGTTCACCGCCGCGCAAGCGTCGGACCCCACGACCCCAGGCCAGGTCCTGGCCGACATCGCCGCCCTGCGCCCGGACCTGCGTCCGGCCGTCGCGGCGAACCCGAGCACCTACCCCGCACTCCTGGACTGGCTGAAGAGCCTCGGCGACCCGGCCGTCGACGCCGCGCTCGCCGCCCGGCCGGCGCCCGCCGCGGCGCCCGCGCCGCAGCCCACCCAGCCGATGCCCGCGGCGCAGCCGACCCAGCCGCTGCCCCCCGCGGCCCAGCCCGCCCCCGGCTACGGGGCCCCCGGCGCCCCCGGGTACGGCCCGACGCCTCCGGGCCAGCCGCCGCAGGGCGCCTACACGCCGGGCTACGCTGGGACGCCGCCGAAGAAGTCCCGGGCCGGGCTCGTCATCGGGATCATCGTCGGCATCATCGTGCTCGTCGGGCTGATGATCTTCCTGCTCGTCAAGTTCGTCTTCGACCGGGCGAACGACGCGATCGGCGGCATCACCGACGAGCTGAGCATCGCGTCGGCGATGGAGTACGGCGACAACGCCTACCTCGACGGCCTGTACGACCGCTGCGCCGACGGCGACTGGGAGGCCTGCGACGACCTCTACCGCGAGTCGAACCCGGCGTCCGAGTACCGGGCGTTCGGCGACACGTGCGGCGGCGCCTGGGAGTCCGGCACGACGACGTACTGCGTCGACGCGATGACCGGCGGCGGAGACGACGAGGGCGACCCCGGCGAGGAGGACCCGGGCACCGTCGTCCCGCCCAGCGACGTCTCCCAGCTGGGCGCCGACGCCGCCGACTACTCGCCGGCCGAGCTGCTGTACTACATGACGCTCGCCCAGGCCTGCGCCGACGAGAACTGGGGCGCCTGCGACGAGCTCTACCTCAAGTCGCCGTTCGGCTCCGACTTCGAGGCGTTCGCGGACACCTGCGGCGCGCGCAACGCGGGCGGCCCGTACTGCACCTCGGAGTTCGGCGGCGGGTCGTACGAGCCCCCGATGGCGTTCGGCGACAGCGTCGGCCTCGACGTCCTGCAGATGACCTGCGAGGCCGGTGACGCGGACTCCTGCGAGGTGCTCTACGCGAAGTCGCCGTCCGGCTCGGCGTACGAGCAGTTCGCGCTCGACAACGGCTGACGGCGCACGCCGCAGCGCCCGGGGGCCCGGGACGGCCACGTCGTGGTCGGTCCTGGGCCCCCGGCGTCCGTCGGGGTACAGTGACCCGCATGTCCTGGCGTGGACTCCTCCTTCGTCGCCGCGGCGAGGTCTGAAGACCGGACCCTCGTCGCGGTGGTCGATGTGCCGGTCGCCCGACGACCCGACGAGGAGATCCCGATGAGCCACGCAGACACTCCCCCCGTGACCGGCACCCCGGGCGCGACCGCGCTGGTGACCGCCGACGCGCGGACCGCGCAGCAGCCGTCCGGCATGCCGGTGCACAGGTACCGCCCCTTCCACGAGCAGATCGCCGTCGACCTCCCGGACCGCACGTGGCCCGGGCGCCGGATGACCCACGCGCCGCGCTGGTGCGCGGTCGACCTGCGCGACGGCAACCAGGCCCTCATCGAGCCGATGAACCCCGAGCGCAAGCTCCGGATGTTCGAGCTGCTCGTCGAGATGGGCTACAAGGAGATCGAGGTCGGGTTCCCGTCGGCCTCGCAGACGGACTACGACTTCGTCCGCCTCCTCATCGAGGAGGACCGCATCCCCGACGACGTCGTCATCCAGGTGCTCACCCAGTCGCGCGAGCACCTCATCGAGCGCACGTACGAGTCCCTGCGCGGCGCCAAGCGCGCCATCGTGCACCTGTACAACTCGACGTCGATCCTCCAGCGGGAGGTCGTGTTCCGCACCGACGTCGACGGCGTGCAGGAGATCGCGACGTCGGGCGCCCGCCTGTGCAAGAAGTACGAGGAGCTCGTCCCCGACACCGAGGTCTTCTACGAGTACTCCCCGGAGTCGTTCACGGGCACCGAGCTCGAGGTGGCGCTGCGGGTGTGCAACGCGGTCCTGGACGTCTGGGAGCCGACGCCGGACCGCAAGGTGATCATCAACCTCCCGGCGACCGTGGAGATGGCGACGCCGAACGTCTATGCCGACGCCATCGAGTGGATGTCGCGGAACCTGCACTACCGGGAGAGCGTCGTGCTGTCGCTGCACCCGCACAACGACCGGGGCACGGCCGTCGCGGCGGCGGAGCTGGGCTTCCTCGCGGGCGCGGACCGCATCGAGGGCTGCCTGTTCGGCAACGGCGAGCGGACGGGCAACGTCTGCCTCGTCACGCTGGGCATGAACCTGGCCAGCCAGGGGATCGACCCCGAGATCGACTTCTCGGACATCGACCGGATCCGGCGCACCGTCGAGTACTGCAACCAGATCCCGGTGCACCCCCGCCACCCCTACGGCGGCGACCTCGTGTTCACGGCCTTCTCCGGCTCGCACCAGGACGCGATCAAGAAGGGCTTCGAGGCGATGGATGCCCGCGCGGCCGCGCGCGGCGTGCCGGTCGAGGAGCTCGAGTGGGCGGTGCCGTACCTGCCGATCGACCCGCGGGACGTCGGCCGGACGTACGAGGCGGTCATCCGCGTGAACAGCCAGTCCGGCAAGGGCGGCATGGCATACCTCATGAAGACGGACCACCACCTCGACCTGCCGCGCCGGCTGCAGATCGAGTTCTCCCGGGTCGTCCAGCAGCACACGGACGCGCTCGGCGGCGAGGTGTCCTCCGAGGACATCTGGCGCCTGTTCACCGACGAGTACCTGCCCGCCGACCCGGACAGCGGTCTGCCGCAGTGGGGCCGGTTCCGGCTGCGCAGCAGCGAGGTCGTCTCGGCGGAGACGGGCCCGGCGCGGCTCACCGCGACCGTCGTCGACAACGGCGAGGAGGTCGTCGTCACGGGGGAGGGCAACGGGCCGATCGCGGCGTTCGTCGCGGCCCTGGCGCCCCGCACCGGGCGCGTCGAGGTGCTCGACTACGCCGAGCACGCCCTGTCCACCGGCGAGGACGCGGTCGCGGCCGCGTACGTGGAGTGCCTCGTGGGCGACGACGTCCTGTGGGGCGTGGGCATCGACCCGTCGATCACGACGGCCTCGTTCAAGGCGATCATCTCGGCGGTGAACCGCTCGCTGCGCTGAGCCGGCACCCGGGCGGCGCCGTCGCGGGGGGCCCGGAGGTCGCGAGCGAAGGGGTCCCGTTCGTCCGGTTTGCCACCGGTACGCTCCGGGCAACCGGAGGGGGATCACATGGACTGGGGGCTCGTCGCCGTCGTCGCCGTGCCGCTCGTCGTGACGGCCGTCATCATCGTCGCGGTCACGCGCGGCGTCCGCCGGATGTCCGGGGTCGAGGGCGGTGTGCCCGCCACGGCGCTCCTGCGTGGCTTCTCGGAGACCGGCACGACGATCAGCTCGGCGTACACGGGCCCCGACGCCCCCGTGTACCGGCTCGACCTGCTCGTCTCGCCACCGGACGGCCCACCGTTCGAGACGCAGGTCAAGCAGCCCGTGCCCCGGATCGTCCTGCCGTTCTTCGTGCCCGGCATCCGGGTGCCGGTGGACATCGACCCGAAGCGGCCCACGCGCGTGACGGTCGCGTTCCGGCGGTTCGACGCGGCCGGCGCGCGCGGCGGAGCACCGGGGGGCGGGCCCGGCGTGACGCTCTCGTTCGCCGGGGACGGCTCCCTCGCGCCCGTCGGCGGGATGGACGAGCTGTCCGACGCCGTGCGGCAGGGCACGATCCCGACGACGACCGGAAGTGCGGCCGAGCTCCTCGCCACGGGCGCGCGCGGCACGGCCGAGGTGACGCAGGCGCGCCCGCTCGGCACGAGGATCCGCGACGTGTTCCCCGACCCCCGGCCCGAGGTCGCCGACGACCCGATCTGGA
>JAAZAC010000203.1 GCA_012514545.1 Actinomycetales bacterium
CCCCGCATACTACTCAGCATGCTGAGGAATCGACGAGGTGTGCTGCGCGGGGCCGGGATCCTGGCTCTGATCCTGGTCTGGCTGGCCCTGGCGGGGCTGGGCGGGCAGTCCATCGGCAAGCTCTCGGAGGTGCAGGAGAACGACGTCGCCGCGTTCCTGCCCGAGGGCGCCGAGTCCACCCGGGCCGCCGAGCTCGGCGCCGGCTTCACCGACGACTCCGTGCTGCCCGCGCTCGTCGTCGTGCGCGCGTCGGGGGAGGAGCCCCTGAGCGACCAGCAGCTCGGGACGATCCAGGGCTGGGCCGCCGGCCTCGGCGCCCTGGAGCTCGCCGACGGGCGGACCGTTGCCGACCTGCTGGTCGCCGACCCGTTCGCCGTGCCGTCGGAGGACGGCCGCGCCGCGCTCGTCACCGTGGCGCTCGACTCCGCGCTGGCCAGCGCGCAGATCGGCGAGGAGCGCGCGGTCAACGGCGTCGTCGACGTCCTGCGCGACGCCGACGACGACCTCGCGGACGCGGGGCTCGAGTCCTGGGTGGCCGGCCCGGCCGGCTCGATCGCCGACCTCGTCGCGGCGTTCGGCGGCATCGACACGATCCTGCTGCTCGTCGCGCTCGCGGTCGTGTTCGTCATCCTCGTGCTCGTCTACCGCTCGCCGAGCCTGCCGTTCACGGTCCTGCTCACGTCGCTGTTCGGGCTCGCCGCCGCGGCGCTGGTGGTCTACGAGCTCGCGAAGGCCGACGTGCTCGTCCTCAACGGGCAGAGCCAGGGCATCCTGTTCATCCTCGTCGTGGGCGCCGCGACGGACTACTCGCTGCTCATCGTCGCGCGGTACCGCGAGGAGCTCCGTCGCGTGCAGTCGCCGTTCACCGCGATGGGCCGCGCCATGCGGGCCTCGTTCGAGCCGATCGCCGCGAGCGCGGGCACGGTCATCGCCGGCCTCCTCACGCTGCTGCTGTCGGACCTGAAGTCCAACTCGAGCCTCGGCCCGGTCGCCGCGATCGGCGTCGCCTCCGCGATGCTCGCCGCGATGACGCTGCTGCCGGCGCTGCTGCTCGTCGCCGGCAGGCGCGCCCGCTTCATCTTCTGGCCGCGCATGCCGCACGCCGTGCCCGTCGACGAGCAGGGCCGCCCGCAGGACGAGACGCTCGAGCACCTCGAGGCCCGGACCGGCGTCTGGGGCAAGGTGTCCGCGCTCATCGGCCGCCGCCCGCGCCTGGTCTGGGTCGGCACGGCGGTCGCGCTGCTCGCCGCCGCCGTGTGGGTGCCCACGCTCCAGGCCGACGGCACGAGCGACTCCGACATCTTCCTCACCGAGGTCGAGTCCGTGGCGGGCGGCGAGGTCCTCGCGGCCCACTTCGACGCGGGCGGCTCCGAGCCGATCGAGGTCTTCGTGCCCGAGGCCGACCTGGCCGACGCCGTGGCGGCCCTCGAGGGCGTCGAGGGGGTCGCCTCGGTCACGCCCTACACCGGGGCGAACGGCGCGCCGGGTGCGCCGTCGGAGGAGGCGCCGCGCGTCGTCGACGGCTGGGTCCGGGTCGACGCGGTCACCGCGGTGTCGTCGGAGTCCCAGCAGGCCTCGGAGGTCGTCTCCGCCGTCCGCACGGCGGTCCACGAGGTCTCGCCGGACGGCCTGGTCGGAGGGACGGCGGCCGAGCGCCTGGACACGCAGGAGACGAGCGCGCGCGACCTGCAGGTCATCGTGCCGTCGATCCTGCTCGTGATCCTCCTCGTGCTGATCCTGCTGCTGCGCTCGGTGGTGGCGCCGCTGCTCATCGTGGCCGCCAACCTGCTGAGCTTCGCGGCGACCGTCGGCCTCGGGGCGCTGGCCTTCAACCACCTGTTCGGCTTCCCGGGGGCGGACGCCTCGGTGCCGCTGTACGCGTTCGTGTTCCTCGTCGCCCTGGGCATCGACTACTCGATCTTCCTCATGACCCGGGTCCGGGAGGAGACCCTCCGGCACGGCACGAGGCACGGCGTGCGCCGCGGGCTCGCCGTCACCGGCGGGGTGATCACGAGCGCGGGGCTCGTGCTCGCGGCGACGTTCGGCGCGCTCGCGGTGCTGCCGCTGCTCTTCCTCGTGCAGCTGGCCTTCCTCGTGGCGCTCGGCGTCATCGTGGACACGTTCGTCGTGCGGACGCTCCTCGTGCCGGGCCTCGTGCACGACGTCGGGCGGGCCTCCTGGTGGCCGTGGCTCCGGAGGATCCCCGCCGACGCCGCGCCCGCCGAGGCGGAGCCCGCCCGGGAGGTCGCCGCGGCCTGAGGCCCTCCGCCGCGGCGGCCTGTGGATGACGGCCGCGGCCGCCGCGGCGGTGGTTGCGTGGGCGCATGAGCTCCCGCGCCCTCGTCCACGCGCTCCAGCGCGCCGGCCTCGCCCCGGCCGGCCCGCTCGGCGCCGGGGCGGGCGGCCCCCGCTGGTCGGCGCGCGACGCCGCCGGGCGGGCGTGGGCGGTCACCGTCGTGCCCGCCGACGCCGTCGCCCGCGCCGACCTGCGGCGCCGGGTCGCCGCCCTGGCCGCGCTCGACCACCCCCACGTCGCCCGCGTCCGGCCGCTCCTCGAGCTGCGGGACGGCACGGCCGCGGTGCTGCAGGCCGAGGTCGTCGGGCCCGACCTCGGCACGGTGCGCGCCGCGCGCGGGCCGCTCCGTCCCGGCGAGGTGACGACCGTCGTGGTGCCGCTCGCCGAGGCCCTCGCCGCGCTGCACCGCGTCGGGGTGGTGCACGGCGACGTCGCGCCCGCGAACGTCGTGCTCGACCCCGACGGGCGGCCCGTGCTCGTGGACCTCGCGTGCGGCGCCGCCGGGGCGGAGGCCGGCACGCCGGGGTTCGCGGCGCCGGAGCGGGCGTCGGGCGCGACCCCCGCGGGCGACGTGCACGCGCTCGCGCGCGTGGGCCTCGCGCTCCTCGGGGCCGACGGCGTGGTCCCCGCGTCGGAGGGCGCCGGGGACGGCGGGGCCGACGCCGGGTCCGCGCTCGCCGCGGTGCTCCGGGCCGCCGCGAGCCCGGACCCGGGTCTCCGGCCGACCGCCGCCGACCTCGCCGCCCAGGTCTACGCCGCGTGCCCGCCCGAGCCGGTACGGCTCCCGGACGCGGCCGTGCTCGCCCGGCTCACGCTGCGCCGCCTCGCGGTCCCGCCCGACGACGCCACGGCGCGCCTGCGCACCGAGCGCCGGCCGCGCCGCCGGGCGGCGGGCGGCCCCGCGGGCGCGTCCGGACGGGGCGCCGGG
>JAAZAC010000204.1 GCA_012514545.1 Actinomycetales bacterium
CCGCCGCAGGAGGGGCCGGCGCCACCATCGGGCCGCTGCGCGTCGGTGCGCGGTGCGGCGTCGCCGGGCCGCCATGGACGGCACCGTAGTCCCGCGCCGCGGACGGCGGGCGCCGCCCGGGGCCGCCCGGCGCAGGATCACCCGCGGCTCGCCCGGCGCCGGTGCCGCAGCGACGCCGTCGACACGCGCGCCCGCAGGCGCCGCCGGCGCGGCACGGCCGCCCGGAGCGCCGCCCGGGCCGCCTCGACGTCGTGCCAGTACCGGGCGACGTGCTCCTCGGGCGGCGTGCCCGCCCCGAAGACGACGGCGTCGGCGCTCGCCGCGAGCCCGGCGACGGTGGCGCCCACCGACGCACCGACCGACGCGCCCGGGGCCGGCGGGTGCCCGCGCGGCGCGAAGGCCCGGGCGAGGTGCACGGCCGTCTCGCGGCGCGTGGCCGTCGGCGGAGCGGGCGCGCGCAGGTCGCGCGCCTCGTCGAGGAGCTCGTCCCAGCCGCCGACGACGCGCGCCACCGGATCCGGCGCGGTGCGCCGCCGCCGCCGGCGCCGCCGCTTGGCGGCGAGCACGAGCAGCACCGGGCCGAGCAGCAGCGCGAGCGGCACGCCCACCGCGGCCGCGACGACGAGGACCCGGCCCCAGTCGTCGCCCGCGGCGCCGTCGGCGGGCTCGTCGCGCGTGCTCGGCTGCTCGGTGTCCTCGTCCGGCGGCTCGACGGGCTCGGGCAGCGGCGGCGGGGGCTGGCGCACCTGCGGGTCCTCGGCGGCCCGCTGGTCCCGGTCGTCGGACCGCGGCGTGCGGCTCTCGTCCGGCGTCGGGTCGAACGGGACCCAGCCGTGCCCCGCGAGCTCCACCTCGACCCACGCCTCGACGTCGGCGCCCGTGAGGGTCACCGCGTCGTCGGGGCCCGCGGGCGCCTCCGGGACGAACCCCATGACGACGCGCGCCGGCAGGCCCATCTCGCGGGCCATGAGCGCCATCGCGGCCGCGTACTGCTCGCCGTCGCCGACCATGAGGTCGCCCGTGAGGAGCGTCGTGATCCGGTCCGCGCCGTGGCCGGACAGCGAGGGCTCCTCCCCCGGCAGCACGCCGTGGCTGAAGTAGCCCCGCTCGGCCAGGCCGTCGGCGAGGCGCGCGGCAATCTGCGCGGGCGTCGTCGCCGACGCCGCGATCTCCCCGGCGTAGAGGGGGACGGCGTCGGGCACCCCGTGGACGGGCGGCAGCCGGGTGCTGCCGGCGGCCGCGCCGGCGAGGTCGGCGTCGTCGGGCCGGACGGGGACGACGGCCTCGACGGTCCACGTCGTGCCCGCGGGGACGCCGCCCACGAGGACCGCGGTGCCCGTCCGGTCGTTGTAGCGCAGGTCCCGGGTGAGGTCGCGCGCCCGCGGCCCCGTGAAGTCGAACCGCTCCGCGTAGCCGACCGTCGGCAGCCACACCCCGGGCAGTTCGTGCACCTCGAGCTCCACGCGGGCCCGCTCGCCCGCCACCGACGTCGCGATCGTCTCGCCGACGCGGCGGAACGAGCCGGAGCCCGCCGACTCGCGGCTGCCGGCGACCTTCCACACGACGCCGTCGTACGCGTCCATCGTCGCGAGGCGCACCCGCGCGCCCTCGGGCAGCCCGCGCACGGTGAGCAGCTCCGTCTCGCGGTACTGCTTGACGAACGCGCGGAACGCGGACAGCGGGCTCGGGTGCTCGTCCGGGTCGAACGGCGGCACGAGCACGTCGCGCAGCACGAACCGCGGCTGGTCACCCAGCGCCGACGGGCCGGCCGCCCCGCCACCGACGACGGCCACGACCACGACGCCGAGCGCGACGACCCGGCGCGGCGCCAGCGTGCCGCGCCGCCACGCGGCCCACGGCAGCAGCAGCAGGGCGACCACCACCCCGGCCGCCACCGGCAGGACCGCCACCTTCGTGCCGAGCAGCACCGCGACGCCGAGAACGGCGAGGGGCACGAGCGCCGCCCACGCGCCCGCGGGCCCCGGCGTCCGGGCCGCCACGGCGACGGCCGCGCCCGCGCCCGCCAGGGCCAGCAGGAGCGGCGCCGCGAGGAGGGACCCGCTCGCCCCGAGCTCCGGGTCGAGGGTCAGCACCTCCTTCCACACGGTGACGACGGCGCGCAGCAGGGCGGTGGTCGACTCCGCCGTCGGGAGCACGCGCGCGGCCGCGAGCGTGGGCGCCGCGACCGCCGGGCCCACGACGAGGTACGCGACGACGACGGCCGCCAGGGTCGCCGACCCGGCCCACCCGCGCCGGGCGCCCAGGGCGGCGAGCCCGGCGCCGAGCGCCGCGCCCGCGGCGAGGGCGGGCAGCGCGGCCGCGGCCCCGAAGACGGGCAGCACCGGCAGGACGGCGAGCGCCGCCGCCCCGCCCAGCACGAGCGCGTCCACCCCCGCGGTCGCGGCCCGCCGATGGCGCGCGGCCCCCGTCCGGCGCGTCATCCGACCGCCGCCCGGCGCAGGATCCGCGGCAGGTCGGTCAGCGCGCCGATGCGCGCGAGCGACAGCCGGTCGTTCGTGGCCGCCTCGGCCTCGCCGCCCCGCGCGACGCCGAGCACGAGCGTGCGCACGCCCGCGGGGACGTGCACGGCCGAGGCGCGCAGGTCCGCCGGCGCGCACACGGAGCCCGTGACGAGGATCGCCACCGTCGCGTCGGGCACCTCACGCGCCACCCAGCCGGCGAGCGCCGTCCCGGCCGTCGCGTCGTCGGACGGCTCGAGCGCGGCGACGTCGTCGAGCATCCGGGCCGCCGTGTCGGTGCGCAGCCGCGCGTGGCCGGCGAGCAGGGTGACGGCCCGCTCCTCGCGGATGGCCTGCGCCACCACGGACGCGGCCGCGGCGACGGCGACCTCGAGCTCGTCCGCGTCGGCGTAGTCGGCCGGCGCGAGCGAGACCGCCACGGCCGTGTGGCTGCGACGCGTGTCCTCGAACTGGCGGACCATGAGCCGGCCGGTCCGGGCGGTGCTGCGCCAGTGGATGTGCCGCCGGTCGTCGCCCGCGGCGTAGTCCCGCAGCGCGTGGAACGACAGGTCGGAGTCGGAGATCACCCGGGTCGCCTGGCCCTCGAGGTCGCGCAGCACGCCCGCCGCGGCACCCCCCAGCCCGACGATCCGCGGGTGCACGTACAGCTCGACGGGGTCCGTCCAGCGCACGCGGCGCCGCACGATCCCGAACGAGTCCCCGCGCACGGAGCGCACCGGCCCGACGACGACGACCGCGCGCCGCGTCGTCGGGATGGCGAACACCTCGTCGTGCTCGGCGAGCGGGCCGAGCGCCGGCAGCGGGAAGTCCGCCGAGCCCCGGCCCACGGGGAGCTCGACGTGCGCCGGCAGCAGGCGCCGCCGCGAGGTGTTGCGCACGACGATGCGCCCCACCGCCCGCTCGCCGACGACGACGCGCCGGTCCGACATCTCGAGGTCCACCGCGTAGGTGGACCGCCCGACCGCGAGCAGCGCGGCGGCGACGAGCGCGCCGCCGAGCGCGGTGCCGACGACGACGGGCTCGACCCACCCGAGGTGCCGCCCGCCGAGCACGAGCGCGGCGGCGGCCACGGCGAGCACCCGGCCGAGCCCCGTCACCGGGGCCAGCACCCGGCCCACCGCGCCGCGGACCGCCGCCGCCGCGCGCACGCCACCGCGCCGCCGCGCGCCGTCGGGGCGCTCGGCGGTCCGGGGACGCGCAGCGGGCACGGGCTCAGAGCCGCGTGGCCGGCGGGACGGTCGCGGCGAGCGCGCCCGCGACGACCTGCTGGGCGGTCACCCCGGAGAACTCCGCCTCGGTCTCGAGGATGAGCCGGTGCGCGAGCACGGGCTCCGCGAGGAGCTTGACGTCGTCCGGGATGACGTAGCCGCGGCCCTGCGAGGCGGCCCACACCTTGGCGCAGCGCACGAGCGCGAGGGCGCCGCGCACGCTCGCGCCGAGCGCGGTGCGCGGGTC
>JAAZAC010000205.1 GCA_012514545.1 Actinomycetales bacterium
CGCTCGCCGCCGGACAGGCTCGCGACGTCGCGCCGCTCGAACCCCGCGAGGCCGACGAGCTCCAGCAGCTCGGCCACCCGCGCGCGCCGGGCGGCCCGGTCCACGCCCGCCATCCGCAGGCCGAACGCCACGTTCCCGGCGACGTCGTGGTGCGGGAAGAGCTGGCCGTCCTGGAACACCATCCCGAACCCGCGCCGGTGCGGCGGCACCCCCGCGAGGTCCTCGCCGTCCCAGCAGACGCGCCCGGCCGACAACGGCTCGAGCCCCGCGACCGCCCGCAGCAGCGTCGACTTGCCCGAGCCCGAGGGCCCCAGCAGCGCCAGCACCTCCCCGGGGGCGACGTCGAGGCTCAGCCCGTCGACCGCCGTCGCGACCGTCCCGTCGTCGTCCCGGTAGTGCACGACGACGTCCCGCACCTCGAGTCCGCGCGTCACCAGACCTCACCTCCCGAGCGGAGCCGCTCCGCGAGCCCCATCACCGCGGCGGTCAGCGCGCCGAGCAGGACGCACGCCGCGAACGCCATGCCGAGGTTCTCCGCCCCCGGGCGGCCCAGCAGCCGGAAGATCACCACCGGCAGGGTGGGCCGGTCCGGCCGGGCGAGGAACGACGTCGCGCCGAACTCGCCCAGGCTCACCGCGAACGCGAACCCGACCGCGAGCCCCAGCGACCGGGCGGCCACCGGCCAGTCCACGTGCGCGAGCACCCGCGCCGGCCCCGCGCCCAGCACGGCGGCGGCGTCGTGCAGGCGGGAGTCGATCGCGCGCAGCACCGGCAGCACCGTCCGCACCACGAGGGGCACCGCGACCACGGCCTGCGCGATCGGCACGAGCACTGGCGAGCCCCGCAGGTCCAGGGCCAGCCCGAACGGCCGGTCGAGCGCGATGAGGAACCCGAACCCGACCGTCACCGCGGAGACGCCGAGCGGGAGCATGAACAGCGCGTCGAACGCGCCCACCGCGCGCCGGGCCGACCGGCCGCGCGGGCGGCGCGACACCACGAGCGCGACGAGCCCGCCCACGAGCACCGCGAGCAGGGTCGCGTCCGTCGCCGTGCGCAGCGAGGTCGCAGCGGCGTCCCACACCGTCACCTCGAGCGCGCCGCGGCCGCCCGTCGTGCCGAGGTTCGCGTAGTTGGCCAGGCCCCACCCGCCGTCGGGCTGGTGGAAGGAGCGGACGAGGACCGTGCCGAGCGGCAGGCCCAGCAGGACCACGACGACGACGCCGGTCACCACCGCGGCGACCTGGTCGGCGCGACGCGCGAGCGGCCCACGCAGCGCCAGCCGCGGCACCTCCCGCTGCGGCGACGCCAGCCCGAGCGCGCGCTCGCGGCGCTTCCGCGCCCGGCCCGCCACCGCGAGCACCCCCGCGATGACCACGAGCTGCACCACGGACAGCACCGCCGCCGCGCGCAGGTCGAGCATCTGGGTGGTGAGCACCCAGATCTCCGTCTCGACCGTGCCGTAGCTGACGCTGCCGAGCACGAGGACCACGCCGAACGCCGTCGCGCAGAAGAGGAAGACGATCGCGGCGGCGGACGCGATCGCCGGCGCCAGCGCGGGCAGGGTCACCCCCACGAACGCGCGCCACGCGGACGCGCCCAGGGAGCGCGCCGCCTGCTCGGCCCGCGGGTCGAGCCCCGCCCAGAACGCGCCGACCGTCCGCACCACGACGGCGTAGTTGAAGAACACGAGCGCCGCGACGATCCCGGCGAACGACCCGTCCCAGCCGAGGAACCCCAGCGGCCCGGACGGCGCGAGCACGGACCGGAACGCGACGCCGACGACCACCGTCGGCAGCACGAACGGCACCACCACGAGTGCGCGCAGCACGCCCCGGCCCCGGAACGCCGTCCGGTAGAGCAGGTACGCGCCCGGCACGCCGAGCACGACCGCGATCGCCGTCCCGGCGCCGGCCTGCGCGAGCGTCAGCCCGATCACGCGCCACGTGCGCGCCCGCCCGAACACGTCGGCGAACCCCGACAGGTCGAGCGCGCCGTCGGCGACGAACCCGCGGCCGACGATCGCGGCGACCGGGTGGACGAAGAACACCGCGAGGAAGGCCAGCGGGAGGCCCGCGGCGACGGCCCAGCCGAGCCAGCCGACGCCGCGGGCCACCCGTGGGGTGCTCACCCCGTCACCACGTCGGTCCACTCGGCGATCCAGCGGTCGCGGTTCGCGGCGATGTCCGCGGGGTCGACCTCGAACGGTTCGGGCGCGAGCGGCGCGAACCGCACCCACGACTCCGGCAGCTCGACGTCGGTCACGGGGTACATGTACATGTGCTCCGGGATCGCCGCCTGCACCTCGGGCGTCAGCAGCCAGTCGACGACGGCGCGGGCACCCTCCGGGTTCGCCGCGCCCGCCAGCACCCCGGCGTACTCGACCTGCCGGAAGCAGGTCTCGAGGAGGGCCGCCGTCGGCGCGGTGTCCGCGCCCTCCGGGACCTCCACCGGCGGGGACGACGCGTAGGACAGCACGAGGGGCCGGTCGCCCTCGCTGCTCGGGCCGGAGAAGTCCACGAAGTACGCGTCCTCCCAGCCGCCGACCACCTTCACGCCGTTGTCGCGCAGCCTGGCCCAGTAGTCGAGCCAGCCGTCCTCGCCGAACGCGCCGACCGTGGCGAGCAGGAACGCGAGGCCGGGGGACGACGTCGCCGGGTTGGTGACGACGAGCAGGTCCCGGTAGGCGGGGTCGGTCAGGTCCTCGAGCGTGGTCGGCTCGGGCAGGCCCGCCTCCGCGAACCACTCCCGGTCGACGTTGATGCAGACGTCGCCGACGTCGACCGGGGTGAGGTGGCCCTCGTCGTCGATCGCGTACTCGGCGACGGCGCCCGGCGCGGCGTAGGGCTCCAGCACGCCCTCCTCGATCGCGCGGGTGGCGAACGTGTTGTCGATGCCGAAGACGACGTCGCCGAGCGGCGCGTCCTTCGTCAGCACGAGCTGGTTGACGAGCGCGCCGCCGTCGCCGGGCGCGCGGGTCTGCAGCGTGTAGCCGGTCTCGGCCTCGAACCGCTCGACGAGCTCGTCCGGCACCGAGAACGAGTTGTGGGTGAGGAGCACGACGGTGCCGCCGCCGGCGTCCCCCGTCGCGTCCGACCCGCCAGGGTCGGCGCCGTCCCCACCCAGCACGGAGCACGCGGTCAGCGCCGCCGCCGTCGCCAGCGTCGTCGCCGCGGTCGCGGCCCGTCCGGTCCTGCGCGCCGCGCGGCGGCGCCCGTGGATGTCCTGCACTGCTCTCCTCCTCGCCGTGATGCACGAGGGGGTCCCGCCGGCGGCCCGGAACGGGCGCGACGGCGGGATGAGAACTCGACTCCCTTCGCCGGTATGACCCGGATCAGGTTCGAGGGTCTGCGGATGGCCGCACTCTCAGCGTCCTGGGACGCTCCCCTGTCGTTCACGCCGAGCCTACCGCGCCTGCGCGCGCCCACCAGCGCCGCTACCGTGGGGCCGGACGACCCGTCGGACGGGCCCGGGCGTGCGCGGGCCGCGAGCAGGGAGGGCGAGCAGGTGACGCAGAAGAAGGAGTCGGTCGCGGCGAAGGTCGTCGGCGTCGTCGCGGCGCTCGCCGCGTCGTGGCTCGCCCAGCGCCTGATCGACCTCGTGTGGCGGCGCGTGCTCGGGCACAAGCCCCCGAAGCCGGAGGACGAGTCCGACGCGCGGCTCGCCGAGATCGCGGCGGCCGCCACCCTCACCGGGGCGGCCATCGCGCTGTCCCGCGTGCTGGCGACGCGCGGCGCGGCCCGCGTCATGGCGCGGCGCTGACGCCCCGGGTGCCGACCCCGTCCGCGCTGCCGAGCACCCGCTGACGCCTCAGGCGTCCCGGTCCGGCTCGGCCTCCTCGGTCGCGCGGTGGGCCTCGCGCGCGACGGCCTCCTCGACCTCGGCCTCCTCCTCGTCGAGGTCGCCGTCGGTGGCGTCGGGGCCGGCGTCGGGCGACGACGACGGCCGGGTCTGCTGACGGCGCGCCGCCAGCTCCGCCTCGGCGGCCTCGAGGTCGCGCGTCAGCTCGTCGACGACGAGGTCCCCCGGCGCCACCTTCCCGGTGCGGTAGCCGGCGCGCGCCACCATGTGCGCGGCGACGGGCGACGTCAGCAGCTGGAACAGCACGACGAGGATGAGCATCCACACGGTCGGCACGCCGCCGATCTGCACCGCCAGCCCGAGCAGCACGAGGATGAGGCCGAGCGTCTGCGGCTTGGTCGCCGTGTGCTGGCGCGCGAGGAGGTTCCGGAACCGGAGCAGGCCGATGCCCGCGCCCAGCGCGAGGATCCCGCCGCCGAGCAGCAGGGCGATCGCGGCGACGTCGCGCACGAGGTCCGCGGTCACCGGCCCACCTCCCCCTCGGCGGGCCCGCCGTGGTGCTCCTCGTCGAACGAGAGCTCGCGCTCCTCCTCGGCGCGGCGCGCGGCCTCGAGCGCGGCGGCCTCCTCGCGGCTGAGCACGCGGCCCTCGCCCTCGGGCTCGACGGCCGCGAACCGCGCGATCGTCACCGACGTCACGAAGCCCACGAGCGCGAGCGCGAGCAGCACGGGCACGGTGTCGGCGCGCCGCGTCCACGCGGAGTAGGTGGCGATCCCCGCGACGAGGACCGACGTCAGCACGTCCACCGCGATCGTGCGGTCGAGCATCGACGGCCCGCGCTCGAGCCGCACGAGCGCGAGGACGCCCGCGACGGCGAGCATCGCGGCGGTCGCGACGACGACGACGGTCACCGGCGCACCTCCCCCGTCCCTTCGGCCGCCGACGACGGGCCGGGCGCGCCCGCAGGCGCCGGCGCCCGCCGCTCGGGCTTGCGCGGCAGGCCGGCGGCGGCCAGCTCGGCGTCGGAGGCGAGCGCCCGCATCACGCGCGCCTCGGTGTCGAGCACGTGCCGGCGGGCGTTCTCGATCCCGTGCGACATGTGCAGGTCGAGCACGTGCACGTAGAGCATCCCGGTCGTGCGGTGCGC
>JAAZAC010000206.1 GCA_012514545.1 Actinomycetales bacterium
CCACCGCCGCCACCGCCGCCTGAGGTGGCGCCAGCGGCGACCGGGATCGGCGCGGCGCTCGGCTCGACGTGCTCGGCACGCGTGCCGATGAGCTCGAGGACGGTCGGCGACGCGGCGGTGACCCGCTCGAGCTCGGCCGTGATGCCGGCCTTGCGCATCATCTGCTTGACGTCGCGCTCCTCGGCCGGGAGCACGAGCGTCGCCACGACGCCCTCCTTGCCTGCCCGCGCGGTGCGCCCGGAGCGGTGGAGGTATGCCTTGTGCTCGGTCGGCGGGTCGACGTGGACGACGAGTTCGATGTCGTCGACGTGGACACCGCGCGCGGCGACGTCGGTCGCGACGAGGACGTCGATCTTGCCGTGGCGGAACGCCCGCATCGCCTGCTCGCGCGCGCCCTGGCCGAGGTCGCCGTGCAGGGCGCCCGCGGCGAACCCGCGCTCGACGAGCTCGTCCGCGACGCGCGCGGCGGTGCGCTTGGTCCGCGTGAAGACGATCGTGAGCCCCCGGCCGCGCGCCTGGAGCAGGCGGGCGAGCACCTCGACCTTGTCGAGCGCGTGGCAGCGGTAGACGACCTGCTTGATCGCCTTGAGCGTCATGCCGTCGTCGTCGGGGTCCGCCGCGCGGATGTGCGTCGGCTGGCTCATGTAGCGCCGCGCCATCGCCACGACCGGGCCCGGCATCGTCGCGGAGAAGAGCATGGTGTGCCGCTCGGCGGGCGTCGCGGCGAGCAGCCGCTCGACGTCGGGCAGGAAGCCCAGGTCGAGCATCTCGTCCGCCTCGTCGAGGACCACCGTCGTCGCGCGGGACAGGTCGAGGTGCCGGCTGTTCATCAGGTCGATCATCCGGCCGGGCGTGCCGACGACGACCTCCGCGCCGCGGGCGAGCGCCTCGACCTGCGGCTCGTACGCGCGGCCGCCGTAGACCTGCACGACGCGCACGCTGCGGCGCTTGCCGGCCGTCGCGAGGTCGTTCGCGACCTGGACGCACAGCTCGCGCGTGGGCACGACGACGAGGGCCTGCGGCTTGCCGGGCGCGGGCAGGTCGTCGAAGCCGGGCTCACCCGGGCCGACGACGTGCTCGAGCACGGGGATGCCGAAGCCCAGCGTCTTGCCGGTGCCGGTCTTGGCCTGGCCGATGATGTCGTGCCGCTGCATCGCGACCGGCAGGGTCATCGCCTGGATGGGGAACGGGTGGGTGATGCCCACCTCGGCGAGCGCCTCGACGATCTCGGCGCGCACGCCCAGGTCCGCGAAGGACGGCTGGTGGACGGCCGGGGCCGCCGCGGCGTCGGGGGCTTCGGGTGCGGTGCTCTCGGGTGCGGTGCTCTCGGGTGCGGTGCTCTCGGGTGCGGTGCTCTCGGGTGCGGTGCTCTCGGGCATGGACGTGGTGGACGGGGACGTGTCGGTCGTCATGATCACCTTCGGTCGGCCCCGGCGGGGCCACGCGAGGCGCTGCGCCTCGGGCCCGCACCGCCGGAGCGGGGGCCGGCAGCCGATCGCGCATCTGTGCCCGCTGCCTCAGCGGGAGGTCCAAGACGACCGGTCAACCGTCGAACGCGGATCATCCTACCGGTCGGGGCCGCACTAGCCTGTCTGGGGTGACCGTCGCGCCCGAGACCGAGCCCGAGACCGCGCCGACGCCGGACCGCGCGCTCGCCGTGCTCGGCCTGCTGGCCACGAGCGAGATGGCCGCGTTCTCGCGCCTCGCCGGGGACGCCGACGTCGCGCCGCTCGTGGCCGACCGGGCCGAGCTGTGCCGCCTCGGCGGCGTGGCGGCGGAGCGGCTGGGGCGGCTGAGCGCGCGGATCGCCGAGCTCGGCGGCAGCCTGCCCGACGCCGTCGCGCCCTTCCTCGGCGCCTACTCGGACCTCGACGCGCGGATGCCGGCCCGCTCCTGGTGGGAGCGCCTCGTCAAGGCGTACGTCGGGTTCGGCGTGGAGGACGACGTCGCCCGGCTCCTCGCCGAGGGGCTCGACCCGACGACGCGCGCCCTCGTGCTCGACGTCCTGGACGACGACGGCCACGCGGCCTTCGTCGTCGAGCGCGTCACCGCGGCGACGGCCGCGGACCCGGTGCTCGCCTCGCGGCTCGCGCTGTGGGCGCGCCGGCTCGTGGGGGAGGCGCTCGGCATCGTGCAGCAGATCCTCGCCGACCACCCGGACCTGCGGGCCCTCGTCGACGCGGCCCTGCCGGGGGACGCGCCGCTCCAGCAGCGCCTCTTCGCGGTGCTCACGGCCGAGCACACCCGGCGGATGGGTCGGCTCGGCCTGACCGCCTGACGGCCGGCCGCCGTCGGAGTCCGTCCGGGCCGTCAGAGCGTGTGGAAGCCCACCTTGCGGATCTCGTCGCCGATCTCGATGTAGCCGACGGTCGTGCTGGGCACGATGATGTGGCGGCCGCGCGAGTCGCGGATCTCGATGGGCGCCCCGGTCTCGATGGCCTTGCGGACGTGCTTGGTCACCTCGTCCGCGGTCGCGTCGGTCTCCACGACGAGCTCGCGGGCCACGTTCTGCACGCCGATGGTGATCTCCACGCCGTCCTCCTCGGTGGTCGCCGGCCGCGCGGCCGGCGGGGCCATCCTAAGCAGCCCGGAGGCGCCCGCCGCCGCCCGGACGGGCCCGGGACCGGGGGCTACGCCGAGGGCGGAACCCGGGCGCCGTCGTCGGCGGTCCGGTCGTCGGCGGTCCGGTCGTCGGCGGTCCGGTCGGCGACGAAGCCGGCGACGCCCCGCCAGGCCAGCCCGGTGACGAGCTCGACCGCCTCGTCGACGGGCACGGCGCCGCTGCGGTAGCGCGCGGTCGCCGCCACCCGGGCCATGCCCACGAGCGCGGTGCTGAGCAGCTCGGCCTGCTCGGGGGTCATGCCCGCGAGCTCCCGCAGGCCGCGGCAGACGGACTCGGCGGCGGACACGGAGGCGCGCTCGACGCGGCGGCGCACCTCGGCGTCGCGCGTCACGTCCGACTCGAAGAGCAGCGAGAACGTGTCCCCGGCCTTCTCGACGAACTCCACGTAGGCGCGCACGACCGCGCGGACGACGGCGCGCCCCTCGGTCGGGTTCGTGGCCAGCGCCTCGTCGATGGCGGCGACGAGCGCCTCGCCGCGGTGCTCGACGACGTCGAGGTAGAGCTCGAGCTTGCCCGGGAAGTGGCGGTAGAGGACCGGCTTGCTGACCTCGGCGCGGTCCGCGATGTCGTCCATCGACACGTGGTGGTAGCCCTGGCGCGCGAAGAGCTCCTGGGCGACCTCGATGATCTGGGCGCGCCGCTGGTCCCGGGCCATCGACGGGGCCCGCCCGCGGCGCGGCAGGTCGGTCACGGGGCGCATGGTACGCACCGGTACGGACGAAGGGGGAGGTTCCGGGCGGGACGTGGCGGGGCGTCCGGATGGCGGGCGTCGGGAGCGGTGCGACGTGCGGCGATGGGTGCCACCATGTCCCGGTGGGCTTCCCCCGAGCGGCCGCGCGTCGGCACGCCGCCGGGCCGGGCCGCACCCGTCGGCGCGGCGGGCGCGGGTTCGGCGCGGGGACCCTGCTCGCCACCGGCGGCCTGGCCATGGTGGCCGGGCTGGCGTCGGGCGCGGCGGTCTCGGGCCTGCCCCTGCCGTGGGCGTCGGCGCCCCCGGCCGCGCCGGTCGTCGCGGGGCCCATGAGCGCGGCGGAGGAGGAGCCCGAGGAGGAGGTCGAGCTCCCGTTCGTCCCGGTGGTCGACGACGTGGCCGGGCCCGCGCAGCCGGTGCTCTTCGACATGGACGTCGTCGGGCCGGACGGCCTGTCGCTCGCGGACCGCAGCGTCGGCCTGCTCTCGCGGGAGGTGCCGTCCTTCGCGACGGGCGAGCTCGTCGTCGTGCCCGGGTCGTCGCCCGCGCCGCACCCGGACCGGAAGGTGCGGACGATCCGCGTCGAGGTGGAGAAGGGCCTCGCCGTGGACGGCGAGCTCTTCGCGGCGACGGTCATGGCGACCCTCAACGACCCGCGCAGCTGGGGCGGCGACGGCTCGATGTCCTTCGCGCGCACGGACGGCAGCGCCGACATCCGGGTGGTGCTCGCCACGCCGGACAAGGTGGACGCGATGTGCGCGCCGCTCAACACGCACGGCGACTACTCGTGCGGGCGGTACGGGCACGCGGCGATCAACTACGCGCGGTGGGTGACGGGCACCGAGGAGTACCTGCAGATCTCCGACATCACCACCTACCGGCAGTACGTCGTCAACCACGAGGTGGGCCACCTGCTGGGCCGCCAGCACACGCGGTGCCCCGGAGCGGGCGAGCGGGCGCCGGTGATGCAGCAGCAGTCGGTCCGCGTGGCGCCCTGCGTCGCGAACCCGTGGCCCTTCCCGGACAACCCGGTGGGCTGAGGCCCGCGCGGCGTCGCCGCCACCGCCGCCCCGTCCCCTCGCCGCCGCCCCCTCCTGCCCCGCCGCTCCCTCCTGCCACCGCGGCCCCCTCCTGCCCCGCAGAGTGGAACGATCCGCCGGCATTTCGTTCCACTCCGCGTCCCCGGACCTCGTTTCGTTCCACTCTGCGCAGGGGTGGGGCGGGAGGGCCCGGGGTGTGGGCGGCGCGTGGTGGGATTCCCTCGTGCCCGCCCTCCGTCCGCCCGCGCCGAGCGCGCCCTGGCCGGCCCCCGACGCCGACCAGGCCCGCGTCCTCGCGTTCCGCGGGCCGGCGCTGCTCGTGCGGGGCGCGCCGGGCAGCGGCAAGACGACGACGGCGCTCCACCTCGTCGCGGACCGCGTCGCCTCGGGCGGCCTGACCACCGACGACGTCCTCGTCCTGGCGCCGACCCGGCGGGCGGCCGCGCGCCTGCGCGACGAGCTGTCGGGCCACCTGCGGGCGACGAGCGGCGCGCCGGTGGTGCGCACGCCGTCGTCGGCGGCCTTCGCGATCCTGCGGGCGCGGGCGACGCTCCTCGGCGAGCCGCCGCCCGTCCTCATCAGCGGCCCGGAGCAGGACCTCGTGCTCGCGGACCTGCTCGCGGGGCACACGGAGGGCGAGGGTGCGGCGGTGGAGTGGCCGCCGAGCGTGCCCGACGGCGCGACCGGCCTGCGCGCGTTCCGCGACGAGCTGCGCGACCTCCTCATGCGGGCCGCCGAGCGGGGCCTGGGCCCGGCCGACCTCGCCCGGCTCGGCCACACCCACCGCCGCCCGGAGTGGGTCGCCGCGGCCCGCGTCTACGCCGAGTACCTCGAGGTCACGCGGCTGCGGGCGGGCACGCCCGACGCCGGCGCGCGCTACGACCCGGCCGTCATCGTCGACGAGGCGGCCGAGGCGCTCGCGGCCTGGGACGACGAGGTGAGCGGCCCGCGCCCGCGGTGGCGGCTCGTCGTCGTCGACGACCACCACGAGTCCACGGCCGCCACGGCGCGGCTGCTGCACGTGCTCGCCGCCGACGGCGCGGACCTCGTCCTGCTCGCCGACCCGGACGCCGCGGTGCAGACCTTCCGCGGCGCGATGCCGGCGCTCGTCGAGCGCTCGACGATCGCGCCGGCGGGCAGCGAGCTCGGGGCGTACGGTGCCGAGGAGCTGGTGCTCGGGCGGGTGTGGCGGCACGGGCCGGGGCTGCGCGGCGTCGTGCAGGCGGTCACCGCCCAGATCCGGGGCCCGGGGCGGGCGCACCGCGCCGCGCCGTCGGCGGCCGCGGACGTCGACAGCCGCGCGGAGGTCGCGCTGCTGCGCTCGCCCGCGCAGGAGGCCGCGCACGTCGCCTACGTGCTGCGCTCGGCCTTCCTGCACGACGGCGTCCCCTGGCGCCGCATGGCCGTGGTCGTCCGGTCGGGGGCGCAGGTCGCGGCGCTGCGCCGCGCGCTCGTCGACGCGGGCGTGCCGGTGGCGGTCACGGGCAGCGACGTGCCCCTGCGCGCCGAGCCGGCCGTGCGGCCGCTGCTGCTCGCGCTCGACGCCGTGACCCGCGCGGAGCCCCTCGCGGCGGGCGACGTCGCCGAGCTGCTGGCGTCGCCGCTCGGCGGGCTCGACGCCGTCGGGCTGCGGCGGCTGCGCCGGGCGCTGCGCGCCGCGGAGCGCGCGGTCGAGGGCGAGCGCACGGCGGACGAGCTGCTCGTCGCCGTCCTCGAGGACCCGGCCCTGGCCGCGCGCCTGCCCGGCCCGGTCCGGCGCCCGGTGCAGCGGCTCGCGCGCGTGCTCGAGGCGGGGCGGGCCGCGGCGGCGGACGGGGGCGCGCCGGAGGTGCTGTGGGCGCTGTGGTCGGCGGCGGACGTCGCGGCCGCGTGGCAGAAGGTCGCGCTCGCGGGCGGGTCGGCGGGCGCGCGCGCCGACCGCGACCTCGACGCGGTGCTCGCGCTCTTCGCGGCGGCGGAGCAGTTCGTCGACAGGTTCCCGCAGGCGCCGCCGGCCGCGTTCGTCGCGCACGTGCGCGCGCAGGACCTGCCGGCGGACTCGCTCGCGCCCCAGGCCGACCAGGCGGGCGCCGTCGAGCTGCTCACGGCCGCGGGCGCGGCGGGCGGGGAGTGGGACCTCGTCGTCGTCGCGGGCGTCCAGGAGGGCGTGTGGCCGGACCTGCGGCTGCGGGACCGGCTCCTGGGGGCCCAGCACCTCGTCGAGGTGCTCGCGGGCCGCGCCGGCGTGGACGACGACGGCCCCGAGCGCTACCGGCAGGCGCGCGCCGCCGTGCTCGACGACGAGCTGCGGTCCTTCGCCGTGGCCGTCTCGCGCGCGCGGCGCCGGCTCGTCGTCACGGCGGTGCGCGACGCCGACCAGCGGCCGTCGGGCCTCGTGGACCTCGTCGCGCCGGGCCCGGAGGACGGCGAGGCCGACCCGCGCCAGGTGGCGGTGCAGCCCGCGCTCGACCTGCGCGCCGTCGTCGCGCAGGCGCGCGCCTGGCTCGAGGCCGACGCCGCGGCGCTCACCGCGGCCGGCGCCGCGCCCGACGACGCCGCGGCCCGGCTCGCCGGCCACCCGGCCGCGCGGCTCCTCGCCCGTCTGGCCACCGAGGGCGTGCCGGGCGCCTCCCCGGACGGGTGGTACGGCGTCGCGCCGCTGTCCACCGCGGACCCGCTGTGGCCCGCGGACGCGACCGTGCCCCTGTCGCCGTCCAAGCTCGAGACCGCCGCCACGTGCGCGCTGCGCTGGGCGCTCGAGGCCGCGGGCGGGACGGCCGCCGACACGACCGAGCAGAGCCTCGGCACGCTCGTGCACGCCGTCGCGGCGGCCCTGCCCGACGGCGACGAGGAGGCTCTCGCCGCGGCGGTCGACGCGCGCTGGTCCGAGCTCGAGCTGCCGGAGGGCTGGGTCGGTGCGGCCCAGCGGCGGCGCGCGGCCTCGATCGTGCGGCACCTCGCGGCGTACCTGCGCGACGCGGGCGAGCCGGTCGCCGTCGAGCGGCCCTTCACGGTCGAGGTGGGTCGCGTGGTGCTGCGCGGCGTCGTCGACCGGCTCGAGCGGGTGGTCGACGAGGACGGCGTGCCGCGCCTGCGCGTGGTGGACCTCAAGACCGGCAAGCAGCCCGTGGCCAAGGGCGAGGCCCAGCGCCACCCGCAGCTCGGCGCCTACCAGCTCGCGGTCGAGGCGGGGCAGTTCGACGACCTCCTGCCCGACGCGCCCGACGGCGCCCGGTCCGCCGGCGCGGCGCTCGTCTACGTGGGGACGAGCCAGAAGACGTTCACCACGCGCGACCAGCCCCCGCTCGCCGAGGACGCCGACCCGGCCTGGGCGGCGGACCTCGTGGCGGACGTGGCCGACGCCGTGTGCCGCTCCGCGGTGACCGCGTCGGCGGGCGACCTGTGCCGCACGTGCGCGGTGCAGCGGTCGTGCCCGCTGCAGGAGGCCGGCCGGGTGGTGGGCGCATGAGCGGGCACGCGGGCGGGCGCGGGGGCGCGGGCCTCGGCGCGGTGGAGATCGCGCGCCTGCTCGGCCTGCCCGAGCCGACGCCGGAGCAGGTGGCCGTCATCGAGGCGCCGCTCGAGCCGGTGCTCGTCGTCGCGGGTGCGGGCTCGGGCAAGACGGAGACGATGACGGCGCGCGTCGTGCACCTCGTCGCGAACGGGCTGGTGGAGCGCGACCGCGTGCTCGGCCTGACCTTCACCCGCAAGGCGGCCGGCGAGCTCGCGGAGCGCGTCCGGCGGCGGCTGCGCGCCCTCGACCTCGTGCTCGGTCGGGGCGTCCGGCGGGCCGAGGAGGGCGACACCGGCCGCGAGGGCGGGGCGGGCGGCGCGCTCGTCGCGCCCACCGTGTCGACGTACAACGCCTACGCGGCCGCGCTCGTCACGGAGCACGCGCTGCGCCTCGGCGTGGAGCCGACGGCCCGGGTGCTCGGCGACGCCGGCCGCTGGCAGGTCGCCCACGACGTCGTGCACACCTGGGCCGAGGACCTCGAGACCGACCTCGCGCCGAGCACGGTGACGGCGGCGGTCCTCGGCCTGGCGGGCGCGCTCGCCGAGCACCTCGTCCCGCCGGAGAAGGTCCGCGCGTTCGCCGACGAGTGGTGCGAGCGCGTCGCCGCGCTGCCCCCGGGCGGGCGCGGCGGGGTGCCCGGGCCGGTGCGCGAGCTGCTGGCGTCGGTGCGCCTGCGGGGCCGGCTCATGGACCTCGTCGAGGAGTTCACGGCGCGCAAGCGCGCGGCGGACCTCGTCGACTTCGGCGACCAGGTGGCGCTCGCGGCCCGCCTCGCGGCCGAGGCGCCGGAGGTGGGCGCGACGGAGCGGGCGCGGTTCGCCGTCGTGCTCCTCGACGAGTACCAGGACACCTCCGTCGCCCAGCTGGCGCTGCTGCGCAGCCTCTTCGGCGGCGGCCCCGACGGCAAGGGCGCGGGGACCGGCCACCCGGTGACCGCCGTCGGCGACCCGCACCAGTCCATCTACGGCTGGCGCGGCGCGAGCGCGGGCGGGCTCGAGCGGTTCCCGGGCCAGTTCCCGCGGGCCGACGGCGCCCCGGCGCGCGTGCTCGCGCTGTCGACGTCGTGGCGCAACGACGCCGCGGTGCTCGACGCCGCGAACCTCGTCGGCGGGCCGCTGCGGGAGGCGACGGCGGAGCGGTCCGGCCTCGACCTGCCCCTGCTGCGGCCCCGGCCGGGGGCGGGCGAGGGCGAGGTCGCCGTCGTCGTCGCGGAGACGACGCAGGAGGAGGCGCGCGCGGTGGCCGCGTTCGTCGCCGAGCGGCGGGCGGCGCTCGCGGCGCGTCGGGCGGCCGCCGGGTCGCGGGCCGAGCCCGTCCGGGCCGCGGTGCTGTGCCGCAAGCGGTCGCAGTTCCCGGTGCTGCACGCCGCGCTGCTCGAGGCCGGGCTGCCGGTCGAGGTCGTCGGGCTGGGCGGGCTGCTGCTCGAGCCCGAGGTCGTGGACCTCCGCGCGGCGCTCGAGGCCGCGCACGACCCCTCGCGCGGCGACGCCCTCATGCGCCTGCTCACCGGCCCGCGGGCGCGGCTCGGCCTGGCGGACGTGCACGCGCTCGGGGACTGGGCGGCCGAGCTCGCCGAGCAGGACCGCGCGCACGGCGTCGAACCGCGCACGATCGTCGACGCGCTCGACGAGCTGCCCCCGCCCGGCTGGGTGGGCCGGCGTGGGCGGGCCCTGTCCGACGCCGGCCGCGACCGGCTCGCCGACCTCGCCGGCGTGCTGCGCGCGATCCGGCGCGCCGCCGGGCTGTCGCTGCCCGACCTCGTCGGGGAGGCGGAGCGCCTGCTCGGCCTCGACATCGAGGTCGCCGCCCGCCCGGGCCGCCCGCCCGCCGCGGCGCGCGCGCACCTCGACGCGTTCCGGGCCGTGGCCGCCGAGTACGAGGCCGCCACCGACGACGTCGCGGGCGGCAGCCTCGGCGGGTTCCTCGCCTGGCTCGCCGCGGCCGAGGCGGAGGAGCGCGGCCTCGAGGCGCCCGTCGTCGACCTCGACCCCGACGCCGTGCAGCTCCTCACCGTGCACGCCGCCAAGGGGCTGGAGTGGGACGTCGTCGCCGTGCCCGGCCTCGTCGAGGGGACGTTCCCGGCGCGCGTGCAGACCTCAGGCTGGGTCGGTGACCGGGGCGAGCTGCCGACGGCGCTGCGCGGCGACCGCGACCACCTGCCCGACGTCGTGCTCGACGGGGCCGCCGACCTGCGCGACGTCGCGCAGCGCATCACGGACTATCGGGCGGCGTACGCCGCGCACCACCAGGCCGAGGAGCGCCGGCTCGCGTACGTCGCGCTGACCCGGGCCCGCGCCCACCTGCTCGTCAGCGCCGCCTGGTGGGGCGACGGCGTGCGCCCCGCGACCCTCTCGCCGTTCCTGGCCGAGCTGCTCGAGGCCGCCGACGCCGAGCGCCTCCCGCTCGTCCGGCTCGCCGAGGCGCCCGACCCCGCCGCCGACGGCGCGCCCGTCCGGCCGGCGTCGGAGGCGGAGGCCGCCACCTGGCCGCCCGAGCGACCGCTCGGGGCCCGGCAGGACGCCGTGCTCGCCGCCGCCGCCGCGGTGCGCGCGGCCGCTCGGGC
>JAAZAC010000207.1 GCA_012514545.1 Actinomycetales bacterium
CCAGTAGGAGCAGACCTGGCGACCGGCAGTCCTGGCACCGAGCCTCACGTGCACCCCGTCTCAGTCCCGTCCCTCGGGCTGCCCGGGTCAGTGCGCTGACGGTGGGCCGCCCTGCAACCCAGTCCAGCAGCCCCACAACTGCCGAGCAGCAGACCCATCGTCAGGAGAGAACAAGTGAGCCAGAACTGGTCGTTCGAGACCCGCCAGATCCACGCCGGCCAGCAGCCCGACCCCGCCACCGGGGCGCGTGCCCTGCCGATCTACCAGACGACGTCGTTCGTCTTCCCCGACGCCGACACCGCCGCGGCGCGCTTCGCGCTGCAGGACCTCGGCCCGATCTACACGCGCATCGGCAACCCGACCCAGCAGGTGGTCGAGGACCGCATCGCCAGCCTCGAGGGCGGCGTCGGCGCGCTCCTCGTCTCCTCCGGCCAGGCGGCGGAGACCTTCGCGATCCTCAACATCGCCCAGGCGGGCGACCACGTCGTCGCGAGCGCGAGCCTCTACGGCGGCACGTACAACCTCCTGCACTACACGCTGCCGAAGCTCGGCGTGGAGACGACGTTCGTCACCGACCCGCACGACCCGCAGGCGTGGCGCGACGCCGTCCGCCCGAACACCAAGCTCTTCTTCGGCGAGACGATCCCGAACCCGAAGACGGACGTCCTCGACATCGAGACCGTCGCCGGCATCGCGCACGAGGTGGGCGTCCCGCTCGTCGTCGACAACACCGTCGCGACGCCGTACCTGGTGCGCCCGTTCGAGTGGGGCGCCGACATCGTCGTCCACTCGGCCACGAAGTACCTCGGCGGGCACGGCACCGCGATCGGCGGCGTCATCGTCGACGGCGGGTCGTTCGACTTCGCCCGGTACCCCGAGCGGTTCCCGAACTACAACACGCCCGACCCGAGCTACCACGGCCTGGTCTACGCGCGGGACCTCGGCGTCGGCGGCCTCTTCCCGGTCAACCTCTCCTTCATCCTCAAGGCCCGGGTCCAGCTGCTCCGCGACCTCGGCTCCGCCATCAGCCCGTTCAACGCGTTCCTCATCGCGCAGGGCCTCGAGACCCTCTCGCTGCGCGTCGAGCGCCACGTGTCCAACGCGCAGAAGGTCGCCGAGTGGCTCGAGGCGCGGGACGACGTCGTGCGCGTCCACTACTCCGGCCTGCCCAGCAGCCCGTGGTACGCCAACGCGCAGAAGTACGCCCCGCGCGGGCCCGGCGCGGTCCTCGCGTTCGAGCTCGACGGCGGCGCGGAGGCCGGCAAGGCGTTCGTCGACGCGCTCGAGCTGCACAGCAACGTGGCGAACATCGGCGACGTGCGCTCGCTCGTCATCCACCCGGCGTCGACGACGCACTCCCAGCTGACGCCGGAGGAGCAGGCGCTGTCCGCCGTCACCCCGGGTCTGGTCCGGCTGGCCGTCGGCCTCGAGCACATCGACGACATCCTCGCCGACCTCGACGCGGGCTTCCGGGCCGCCAAGGGGGCGTGACGTGGACGCCTCGACCCGGCGCGTGCGCGGCACCGTAGGTTTGCGACTCGTGCAGACCGACGGCGGCGCCGCGCCGGGCGAGGCGCGCTCGCCGGGCGAGGCGCCCGCGCCCACCCGCTGGCAGCCCGCGTGGGCGTCCGGCGACGACCTGCCGCCCGCGAGCGCCGCGTGGCGCGAGGGCGACCCGGTGGGGCGGCGGCAGTTCCTCGACGTCGGCGACCTCGTCCTCGAGTCCGGCGCCGTGCTGCCCGGCGTCCGGATCGCGTACGAGACGTGGGGCACGCTCAACGCCGCCGGCGACAACGCCGTGCTCGTCGAGCACGCCCTCACCGGCGACTCGCACGTCACCGGCCCCGCGGAGCCGGGCCACCCGACGCCGGGCTGGTGGGACAGCCTCGTCGGCCCCGGCCGGCCCATCGACACGGACCGGTGGTTCGTGGTGGCGCCGAACGTCGTCGGCGGCTGCCAGGGCACCACGGGACCGGCCAGCCCCGGCCCCGACGGCCGGCCGTGGGGCGCCCGCTTCCCCGCGGTGACGATCCGCGACCAGGTGGCCGCGGAGATCGTCCTCGCCGACGCGCTCGGCATCGACTCCTGGGCGCTCGTCATCGGCGCGTCCATGGGCGGGATGCGCGTGCTCGAGTGGGCCGTCATGGCACCCGACCGCGTGCGCGGCATCGCCCCGATCGCGACGACGGCGGCCAGCAGCGGCGACCAGATCGCCTGGGCGCACGCCCAGCTCGCCGCCATCCGCGCCGACGCCGGGTGGCGCGGCGGCGACTACTACGACGCCCCGCCGGGCGAGGGCCCGCACGTCGGCCTGGGCATCGCGCGGCAGATCGCGCACACGACGTACCGCAGCGCGATCGAGCTCGACACGCGCTTCGGCCGCGCCCCGCAGGACGGCGAGGACCCGTTCGCGGGGGGCCGGTACGCCGTGCAGTCCTACCTCGACCACCACGCGCGCAAGCTCGCGTGGCGGTTCGACGCGAACTCCTACCTCGTGCTCACCGAGTCGATCCTGTCGCACGACGTCGGGCGGGGCCGCGGGGGCGTGGCGGCCGC
>JAAZAC010000208.1 GCA_012514545.1 Actinomycetales bacterium
AATAGATGGAAACGTGACCTCTGGATGGGATTTTTCGAGCGGTTCCACTCTTAATGACCCCGCAATGTGCCCCACGATCGCGTGAAGGGCGCGAGACGGCGCCGTCCGGGCGCCCGCGGGGGCGCCGCCGGAGGGGCCTCAGCCCCCGATCGTCGCCGCGATGACGCTGGTCACGACGACGGACGTGATGGTCACCGTGGAGAAGCCGGCCACGATCATCTTGGGCAGCACGTACGACTCGATCGTGGCGACCTCCTCGGGCGTCTCCCCCGCCCCGCGCGCCGCCTCCTGGCTCAGCACGAGCGTGCCGGGGAAGCCGTACAGCGACGTGAGCCCGATGGCCACCGACATCGGCACGGTGTACCCGAGCATCCGCCCCACGACCGCCGAGACCACCACGATCCCCAGCAGGCCGAAGACGAAGGCGAGGACGAGCGGGAAGGCCAACGCCGCGACGTCGGCGGGCGACACCCCGGCCAACGGCGCGAAGACGAGGATGAGGATCGACACCATCATCAGCCCGAGCGCGTCGATCCCCGCGAGCGCCGAGGGCGGCAGCACCCGGGTCGCCCCGCAGCGCGATCCCGAGGAGCAGGGCCACGACGAACGTGTTGAGCACGCCGTCGGTCACCCGGTCGAGGCCCATCGCCACGAGGACGACGAGGCCGAGACGTCGGCGCCGCCAGCTCGCCCGCACGGTACGCGTCGCGCAGCCGGCGGGCCTCGCGCCGCAGGATGAGCGACGTCAGCGGGAAGCCGACGAGCCCCTGCAGGCCGACGATGAGCACCGGGAAGATCGCGAGCGTCGTCAGCCCGTACCCGAGGGCGGCCTCCTGCACGATGAGCACCGAGATCGTGCCGCCGCTGATCGCGCCCGTGCCGGCGACGACGAAGTCCAGCGCGCTCGCCACGCCCTCGTAGCCGCGCGGGGCCCGGTCGCCGAAGATCAGCATCGCGACGAGCAGGGCCAGCCCGATCCCGACGACGGTCGCCACCCCGACGACGAACGTCCGCCACTGCCGCCGGAAGTCGTCGAGGCCGATGAGCGTGCCGAGGTGGACGATGATGAAGCCGACGACGACGCCGCCCAGCCCGAGAAGCGCGGAGGACGCGAGCAGGTCGTCCGGGAAGACGTCGGTGAGGAACCCGACGAGGAAGATCACCGAGGCGACGAGCAGCGAGGACAGCAGCGAGCGGGTCTTCTTCGACACCCAGTCGCTGACCGTCCACACGGCCATGACGACGACGAACGCGACGACGGCGTCCATGCCCGCCCTCCCGCGCCGGCGGCGGGCACGGCGGGCGGGTCGGCCGCCGCGTCGAACCCGCGGGCGAGCTCGGCGAGCAGGCGCGCGCCGTCGCCCGTCGCGCCCTTGGGGCGCCACCCCTCGTCGGCGGAGGACTGCATGGTCGGGCAGATGTCGAGGTGCGCCCACGGCACGTCGCCCACGAACTCCGCGAGGAACAGCGCGGCGGTGATCGTGCCGGCGTACGGGCCGCCGAGGTTGGCGACGTCGGCGACGTCCGAGTCCAGCTGCTTGCGGTAGCCGCGCTCGAGCGGGAGCTGCCAGACGCGCTCGTCGGTGCGGGCCGCCGCGGCCCGGACGCGGTCGACCGTGCCCTGGTCGTTGCCGAGGACGGCCGCCATCCGCTGCCCGAGCGCCGCGAGCGCGGCGCCCGTGAGCGTCGCGATCGTCACGACGGCCGACGGCGCCCCCTCCGTGGCGAGGACGAGCGCGTCGCACATCGCGAGCCGGCCCTCGGCGTCGGTGTTGCGCACCTCGACGGTGCGCCCGCCGCGCGTGTGCAGGACGTCCCCGAGCACGTACGCGCTCCCGGACGGGACGTCGTCGGTGCACGCCAGGAACCCCGTGACCCGGCACCGGACGCCGAGGTCGCGCAGCGCCGTGAAGGCCCCGAGGATCGCGGCCGCGCCGCCCATGTCCATCTTCATGAGCAGGTGCATCGGGTCGGAGGGCTTGAGGCTGATGCCGCCCGAGTCGTACATGATCCCCTTGCCGACGAAGGCCAGGTGGCCGGTGGGCTCCCCCGGTGGCTCGTAGGCGAGCCGGACGAGCCGGGCCTCCTCCGCGCTGCCGCGGTTCACCGCGAGCAGGCCGCCGCAGCCCATCTCGACGAGCCGCGCCTGGTCGAGCACCTCGACGTCGAACCCGTGCGCGCTCCCGAGCGCGACCGCGGCGTCCGCGAGGTCCGGGGCGGTGAGGTGGCCGGGCGGCGTGTTGGTGAGGTCCCGGGCGACGAGCGCCGCCCGCGCGGTCACCGCGGCAGCGTCGACCCCCGCCTGCACCGCGGCGTCGGACACGATGACGTTCACCGGGCTGCCGGAGAGCGCGAGCAGGGAGCCCGCGTGCGCCCCGAACGCGAGCGGCGCCAGCATCTGGGGCACGGCGTGGCCGTTGCGCA
>JAAZAC010000209.1 GCA_012514545.1 Actinomycetales bacterium
ATGGCTGGTGACACCGTCATCACGGTGGTCGGGAACCTGACCGGGGACCCGGAGCTGCGCTTCACGCCGTCCGGCGCCGCCGTCGCGAACTTCACCGTCGCGTCGACGCCGCGGACGTTCGACCGCCAGACCAACGAGTGGAAGGACGGCGAGACGCTGTTCCTGCGCTGCTCGATCTGGCGGGAGGCGGCGGAGAACGTGGCCGAGTCCCTCACCAAGGGGATGCGCGTCATCGTGCAGGGCCGGCTGGTGCAGCGGTCGTACGAGACGCGCGAGGGCGAGAAGCGCACGGTCGTCGAGCTCCAGGTCGACGAGATCGGCCCGTCGCTGCGCTACGCCTCGGCCAAGGTCACCCGGACCCAGCGGTCCGGTGGCGGCGGCTTCGGCGGCGGCGGCGCCGGCGGCGGCTTCGACAACGACCCGTGGGCCACGCCCGCGCCGGGCGGCGCGTCGGACGAGCCCCCGTTCTGATCCCTGACGTGACACCGGGGCCCGCGGCCCCGCAGACCTGAGGAGTACCCCACGATGGCGAAGCCCGTCGTCCGCAAGCCGAAGAAGAAGCAGAACCCGTTGAAGGCCGCCAAGATCGAGGTGGTCGACTACAAGGACACCGCGCTGCTGCGCAAGTTCATCTCCGACCGCGGCAAGATCCGCGCGCGTCGGGTGACGGGTGTCTCCGTCCAGGAGCAGCGCGCGATCGCGCGGGCCGTGAAGAACGCCCGCGAGATGGCGCTGCTCCCCTACTCGAGCTCCGCTCGCTGAGAGGGGGCTGACGTGGCCACGAAGATCATCCTCACGCACGAGGTCTCCGGCCTCGGTGCGCCCGGCGACATCGTCGAGGTCAAGGACGGGTACGCCCGCAACTACCTCTTCCCGCGGGGCCTCGCGACCGCCTGGACCAAGGGTGCCGCGAAGCAGGTCGAGGCGATCAAGCGGGCGCGCAAGGCGCGCGAGATCGCCACGCTCGAGGACGCGCGCGAGGTGCGCGACCGGCTCCAGGAGGCGCCCGTCGTCGTGCCGGCGAAGGCCGGCGCGTCCGGTCGCCTGTTCGGTGCGGTGACGACGGCGGACATCGCCGAGGCCGTCGCCGCCGCCGGTGGGCCGAAGCTCGACCGCCGCAAGATCGAGATCGCGCAGCCGATCAAGTCGCTCGGCGACCACCAGGTGCAGGTCCGCCTGCACGAGGACGTCACCGCGCAGATCGACGTCCGCGTCGTGCCGCAGGCCTGACGCCCCGCCGCGACGCGCCACGAGGCCCGGTCCCGTTCGGGGGCCGGGCCTCGTCGCGTCTGCCTCGCGTCCCGGTCGTCGCGAGCCCGCGGGCAGGGCTCCGTCCGGGGACGGGCGGGTGATTCCGTCCCGTGGCGGACGCGGCCGTGCGCGCCGCGGGCCTACCGTGGGCGGCGTGAGCGACGACCAGCGTCCCGACCCGGACCCCGACCCCCGTCCCGACGGCGACCCCGCCGGGACCGCCGACGGCGAGCCCGCCCCCGAGGGCGACACCTCCGCGGGCGCCGACGCCGCCCCGTCCGCCGACGCGCAGGCCCCGCGTCCGCTCGGCGTCACCGCGTGGGCGTTCCTGCCGATCGGCCTCACGTTCTTCCTCCTCGGGCTGATCCAGGGCTTCGACGACGGCACCGGCATCGCGTTCTTCACCGTCGGCGTGACGTTCCTGCTCCTCGCGCTCGGCATGGGCGGCGCCGAGGTGTCCCGGGCCGGCCTGGCCCGGTTCCAGCAGCCCGCGACCGCCAAGACCCAGCCGACGACCGCCGAGGCCGAGCCGACGACGGAGGGCGACGCGGAGCCCACGTCCGACGCCGAGTCGCCGTCGACGGATCCGGAGAGCCCCGGCCCGGCCGCGGGCTGAGTCAGGCCCCGAGCGTCATCCAGGCCGCGCCGCGGGCCCGCAGGCCCGTGGTCAGCGCCCGCGCGCCCATGAACGCGCCCGCGTAGGCGAGCCAGGCCCACGCGAGCCCGGGGCCGCCGTCGGGCGCGAGGGACCGCACGGCGACGGCGAGCGGCGCGTACACGGCGAGCGTCACGACGCCGGCCCACGCGAGGAACCGGCCGTCGCCGGCGCCGATGAGCACGCCGTCGAGCACGAACACCCAGCCGGCCATGGGCAGCCCGGCCGCGGTGACGAGCAGGGCGGTGGCGACGGCGGCGCGGACCGCGGCGTCGGGCGTGAAGAGCGGCCCGACGGCGCCCGCCCCGACGGCGAGGACGGCCCCCAGCGCGACGCCCGCCCCCACGCCCCACTGGAGGGTGCGGCGGAGCACGGCCCGGGCGGCGGTCGGGTCGCCGGCGCCGAGCGCCTGGCCGACGAGCGCCTGCGCCGCGATCGCGAGGGCGTCGAGGGCGAACGCGGCGAGGTTCCACACGGCCGCGACCACCTGGTGCCCGGCGAGGGCGACGGTGCCGAGCCCGCCGGCGACCCATGCGGCGAGCAGGATGCCGATCCGCAGGGTCACGGTGCGCAGCAGCAGCGGCGTGCCGGCGTGGGCGGCCTGGCGCAGGCCGGCGCGCGTGGGCCGCAGCGGCACGCCCTCGGCGCGGGCGCCCCCGACGACGGCCCGCGTGAGCACGACCGCCATCGCCGTCTGCGCGACGGCGGTGCCGAGCCCGGACCCGGCGACCCCCATGCCCAGGCCCAGGACGAGCGTCACGGACAGGACGGCGTTGAGCACCGCGCCGCCCGAGGCGACCCACAGCGGCGTGCGCGTGTCGAGCCGGCCGCGCAGGGCGCCCGTGGCGGCGAGGACGACGAGCATCCCGGGCAGCCCGGGCGCCGACCAGCGCAGGTACGCGATCGCGTGCGGCCGCACGTCGGCGGGGGCGCCGAGCGCGTCGAGGATCGGTCCGGCCGCCACGCCGAGCGCGACGGCGAGGACCGCTCCGATGCCGAGGGCCAGCCACATCCCGTCGACGCCCCACTGCAGCGCCCGACGCCGGTCCCCCGCCCCCAGCGCCCGCGCGACCCGCGCCGTCGTCGCATAGGCGAGGAAGATGCACAGCCCGACGACGGTGGTCAGGACCGTCCCGGCGAGCGCGAGCCCGCCGAGCTGGGGGGCGCCGAGGCGCCCGACGACGGCGGAGTCGACGAGGACGAACAGCGGCTCGGCGACGAGCGCCCCCAGCGCGGGCACGGCGAGCGCGACGATGCGCCGGTCGAGGGCGCGCCCGCCACCACCCGAGACGGGCGGTCCGGATGCTGAGAGGTTGCCCAACGAGTTCCTGTCCACAGTCGGTGCACGGCGAACCGCGTGCTCGCCGCGGGGTCGCGGCGGACGACGGCCACCGTATCCACAGCCTTGTCAACGACGTGTGGACGGCCCCGCGCGGCGGTCCACATGCCGCCCACAGGCCGCCCACAGCACCACGCACACCCCCGCGTTGAGGGGCGTCCGCGCTGCTCAATAGAGTCGCGGCAGCAGTTCGAAGGGACCACCGGTAGGCCGGCATCACCGCCGATGTCGCAGGGGCCTGAGAACATCAGTTCGACTCGTCCGGGGACCGGTGGGGGGTGCGTGGCGTGAGCGTCGAGGAGCTGGAGCGCGGGCTCTCGCTCAGTCGGTCGGAACCGGGGTTCGACCGGACGCCACCGCAGGACATCGTCGCGGAGCAGAGCGTGCTCGGCGGCATGCTGCTGAGCAAGGACGCGATCGCCGACGTCGTCGAGCAGCTCCGCGGCACGGACTTCTACCGGCCGGCGCACGAGATCATCTACGACGCGATCCTCGACCTGTACGGGCGGGGCGAGCCGGCGGACGCGGTGACGGTCGCGGCCGAGCTCACCAAGCGGGGCGAGATCGGCCGGATCGGCGGGGCGCCCTACCTCCACACGCTCATCGCGATGGTCCCGACGGCGGCCAACGCCGGCTACTACGCGCGGATCGTCCGCGAGCGCGCGGTGCTGCGCCGGCTCGTGGAGGCCGGCACGCGCATCGTGCAGCTCGGCTACGCGGCCGACGGCGGCGACGTCGACGACATCGTCAACACCGCCCAGGCCGAGGTCTACGCGGTCACCGAGCGGAAGACCTCGGAGGACTACCTGCCCCTCGCCGAGATCATCAACGGCACGATGGAGGAGATCGAGGCCGCGGGGCACCGTGGCGAGGGCATGGTCGGCGTGCCCACGGGCTTCATCGAGCTGGACCGGCTGACGAACGGGCTGCACCCGGGCCAGATGATCGTCGTCGCGGCGCGCCCCGCCGTCGGCAAGTCGACGCTCGCCACCGACTTCCTGCGGTCGGCGTCGATCAAGCACGGCCTGACGTCGGTGATCTTCTCGCTCGAGATGAGCCGGAACGAGATCACCATGCGCATGCTCTCGGCGGAGGCGGGCGTGCCGCTGCAGAACATGCGCAAGGGCATGATGCGCGACGAGGACTGGCAGAAGCTCGCCGCGACGATGGGCCGGATCTCGCAGGCGCCGCTGTTCATCGACGACTCGCCCAACATGTCGCTCATGGAGATCCGGGCGAAGTGCCGCCGGCTCAAGCAGCGCCACGACCTGAAGATGGTCGTCGTCGACTACCTGCAGCTCATGACGTCGGGCAAGCGGGTCGAGTCCCGCCAGCAGGAGGTCAGCGAGTTCTCCCGCGCGCTGAAGCTGCTGGCCAAGGAGCTCGAGGTCCCGGTCGTCGCGATCTCCCAGCTCAACCGCGGCGCCGAGCAGCGCACCGACAAGAAGCCGATGCTCAGCGACCTGCGCGAGTCCGGCGCGATCGAGCAGGACGCGGACGTCGTCATCCTCCTGCACCGCGAGGACGCGTACGAGCGCGAGTCGCCGCGGGCCGGCGAGGCGGACCTCATCGTCGCCAAGCACCGCAACGGCCCCACCGACACGATCGTCGTGACGAGCCAGCTGCACTACTCGCGGTTCGTCAACATGCCGCAGGGCCTGTAGCCCGACGGCGGCGAGCGCTCTGCTCGGCGCGCGCGGGCGGCTCCGCCGGCTGTGCCGCCCCGCGTTGACTTCGAGCGCGCTCCAGCTCCTAGCGTCGAGCGGGCGGCCCGGACCGGGCCGCCCGACGCATGAGGAGGACGCATGGAGCAGACGACGCTGGGTCGCCACGGCCTGCGCGTGAGCCGGCTGTGGCTCGGCGCCATGACCTTCGGCCGCGAGACCGACGAGGCGGAGAGCCGCCGGATCCTGGACAGGTACGTCGACGCCGGCGGCACGGTGATCGACACCGCCGACGGGTACGGCGCCGGCGCCTCGGAGGAGATCGTGGGCCGGTGGCTCGCGGGACGGCCCCGGCACGACGTCGTCATCGCGACGAAGGCCTGGTTCCCCACCCGGGAGGGCCCGAACGCGTCCGGCCTGAGCCGGGCGCACCTCGTGGAGGCGGTCGACGCGAGCCTGCGGCGGCTCGGCACCGACCACATCGACCTCTACCAGGCCCACCTGTGGGACGACGCGACGCCCCTCGAGGAGACCCTCGGCACGTTCGAGACGCTCGTCGCGGCGGGCAAGGTGCGCTA
>JAAZAC010000210.1 GCA_012514545.1 Actinomycetales bacterium
GCTCAACCACGCGCAGTCGGCGGGCGTGCCGATCGTCGTCGCGGTCAACAAGATCGACAAGGAGGGGGCGAACCCCGCCAAGATCCGCCAGCAGCTCACCGAGTACAACCTCGTGGCCGAGGAGTACGGCGGCGACACGATGTTCGTCGACATCTCCGCGCTCAAGCGGACGGGCATCGACGAGCTGCTCGACGCCGTCCTGCTCACGGCGGACGCGGCGCTCGACCTGCGGGCGAACCCGAACAAGGACGCGCGCGGCGTCGCCGTCGAGGCCAACCTCGACCGGGGCCGCGGGCCGATCGCGACGGTGCTCGTCCAGTCGGGCACGCTGCGCGTCGGCGACGCGATCGTCGCGGGCACGGCCCACGGCCGCGTCCGGGCGATGTTCGACGAGCACGGCGAGACCGTCGAGGAGGCGCCCCCGGCCCGGCCGGTGCAGGTGCTCGGCCTCACCTCGGTGCCGCGCGCCGGCGACACGTTCCTCGTGGCGCCGGACGACCGCACCGCCCGACAGATCGCCGAGAAGCGCGAGGCCGCCGAGCGCGCCGCGCAGCTGGCCAAGCGCCGCAAGCGGATCAGCCTCGAGGACTTCACGAAGGCGCTCGAGCAGGGCAAGGTCTCCACGCTCAACCTCGTCCTCAAGGGCGACGTCTCGGGTGCCGTCGAGGCCCTCGAGGACGCGCTGCTCAAGATCGACGTGGGCGACGAGGTCGCGCTGCGGGTCATCCACCGCGGCGTCGGCGCGATCACGCAGAACGACGTCAACCTCGCCACGGTCGACAACGCGATCATCCTCGGCTTCAACGTGAAGTTCGCGGAGCGCGTCGAGGAGTTCGCCGAGCGCGAGGGCGTCGACGTGCGGTTCTACTCGGTCATCTACCAGGCGATCGAGGACGTCGAGGCGGCCCTCAAGGGCATGCTCAAGCCGGAGTACGAGGAGGTGCAGCTCGGCACCGCCGAGGTGCGCGAGGTCTTCCGCTCCAGCCGCTTCGGCAACATCGCGGGCGCCCTCGTCCGCTCGGGCGTCATCCGGCGCAACGCGAAGGCCCGGGTGCTCCGGGGCGGCGCGGTGCTGGCCGAGAACCTCACGATCGAGTCGCTCAAGCGGTTCAAGGACGACGCGACGGAGGTCCGCGAGGGCTACGAGTGCGGCATCGGGCTCGGGTCCTTCAACGACATCGCCGTCGACGACGTCATCGAGACGTACGAGATGCGGGAGAAGCCGCGCGTCTGACGACGCCGCCCGCCGGCCCGGTCCCCGCGGCCGGGCCGGCGGGACCGGTCGCCCGCGGGCCCGGACGAAGGGATGACGATGGCTGACCACCCCAGGGCCACCAGGCTCGCCGAGCGGATCCAGGAGATCGTCGCGCGCATGCTCGACACCCGGGTCAAGGACCCGCGCCTCGGGTTCGTCACCGTGACGGGCGTGCGCGTGACCGGCGACCTGCAGCACGCGTCGGTCTTCTACACGGTGCTCGGCGACGAGGAGGCCCGCGCCGCCACCGCCGCCGCGCTCGAGTCCGCGAAGGGGCTCATCCGCTCCGAGGTCGGGCGCCAGACGGGCGTCCGGCTCACCCCGACGCTGGAGTTCGTGCCCGACGCCGTCCCCGAGACCGCCGCCTCGATCGCCGAGGCGCTGCGGGAGGCGGCCCGGCGCGACGCCGAGGCCGCGGCGCTCGCCGCGTCCGCGCAGTACGCGGGCGACCCCGACCCGTACCGCC
>JAAZAC010000211.1 GCA_012514545.1 Actinomycetales bacterium
GCGCAGCGTGTGCGCCTGGTCGCGCGTGGCAGCGGGCATGGCCAGAGGATACGGGGCGATGTGGCCGCGTGACACCGTCCGGTTGTAGGGAATGCACAACGGCGCGTCGCGCGCGGCGGCCGCGATCGGGCCCGCGGGCGCCTGCTGGGCCGGTGGTGAAGGTCAAAGGCGGCTATCGTCGGCGTATGGCTCTCCTCCCGTGGCTGCGTCGACTGGTCCACCGGCCGACGTCGGGCTACAAGGTCGGTATGCGCCGGCCGACGTCGCTCGGCCGCCGCGACAGCGTCCACGAGGACGCCGTACGCGTACGGCTCAGCGAGGACCCGAACGACGCCGAGGCGTTCCGGAAGCTCGCGGAGATGGTGCGCCGCCGCGCGGCCGAGATGGGGCCCGACGGCGACCCGCTGAGCGCCCCGCAGGACGAGGTCGAGAAGCAGCGGGCGGCGGACCTGGCGGTGTGGTCGCTGGCCGAGGAGCTGGCGGGGCACCCCCGGGCCTGGTACCCGCTCGTCGAGCTCGCCCGGCTCTCCATCCGCGACGACCACGAGGGCGCGCTGCGCCGGCTGGGCACCGCCGCGGAGCGCGACCCGTCCGGTCAGGCCCTCGTCGAGGGGCTCCTCGTGCTGCGCGACGCCGGCCTGCCCGTCGAGGCGCTGGGCCTCGGCGTCGGGCACTGGCGCGTGAAGGAGCACCCGGTCGAGGTCGGCCGGCAGCTCGTCCTCGCCGCGCTCGAGGCCGACCGGCCGCTCGACGCCAAGCAGCACCTCGCAGCGCTCGACGTGCACCCCGACCGCGCCGCGGCGGCCGCCGCCCGCGCGGAGCTCCAGCCGCTCATCGACAGGGCCGAGCAGCGCATCGCCGGCGCCTGACCCGCGACGACCGCGCGCCGCTCGACCGGAGCGGGGCTGCGGCCAGCCGTGTCGAGCGGAGCGTCCTGGCGGAGAAGCACGTCGGGTGGAGCGCCGTGGCGCCACGGCGCTCCACCCGACGTGGGTGACCGGGCCCCGGGGCCCGGTCAGGTGAGGTCGTCGACCGTCAGGAGTCGCCGCCCGCGGTCCCGGAGCGGCCCGCGCGCGCGTCGAGCAGCTGGTAGCGCTCGATCGCCTGCGCGACGGCCTCCGCGGGCACCTCGCCACGGCGGGCGAGGAGCTGGAGCACCTTGGCCGCCGTCGTCGGGCCGTCGATGTGGAAGTGGCGGCGCGCCGCGGGGCGGGTGTCGGAGAAGCCGAACCCGTCCGCACCGAGCGTCGCGTACTCGCCCGGGATCCACGCGCGCACCTGGTCGGCGAGCAGGTGGTTGTAGTCCGTGGTGGCGACGAACGGCCCCTCGGCGCCCTGCAGCTTCTGGGTCAGGTACGGCACGCGCGGCTCGTCCTCCGGGTGCAGGAAGTTGTGCTCCTCGGCGGCGAGCGCGTCGCGGCGCAGCTCGTTCCAGCTCGTCACGGACCACACGTCCGCCTGCACGCCCCAGTCGGCGGCGAGGATCTCCGCCGCCTCGAGCGCCCACGGCACGCCGACGCCGGACGCGAGCAGCTGGGCCCGCGGGCCCTCGCCCTCGGCGCGGTGGATGCGGTGGATGCCGCGGACGATGCCCTCGACGTCCACGTCCTCCGGCTCGGCCGGCTGCGGCATCGGCTCGTTGTAGACCGTGAGGTAGTACATGACGTTCGGGTCGCGCGGGTCGCCCTCGCCGTACATGCGCTGCAGGCCGTCGCGGACGATGTGGCGGATCTCGTACGCCCACGCCGGGTCGTAGTGGACGACCGCCGGGTTGGTCTGCGCGAGCAGCGGCGAGTGGCCGTCCGCGTGCTGCAGGCCCTCACCCGTGAGCGTGGTGCGGCCGGTCGTGGCGCCGATGAGGAAGCCGCGCGCCATCTGGTCGCCGGCGGCCCAGAACTGGTCGCCGGTCCGCTGGAACCCGAACATCGAGTAGAAGATGTAGAAGGGGATCAGCGGCTCGCCGTGCGTGGCGTACGCGGTGCCCGCGGCCTGGAACGCCGCCGCCGAGCCCGCTTCGTTGATGCCGGTGTGCAGCACCTGGCCGGACTCGGACTCCTTGTACGACAGCATCAGGTCGCGGTCCACGGCCAGGTAGTTCTGGCCGAGGGTGTTGAAGATCTTCGCCGTCGGGAAGATCGCGTCCAGGCCGAAGGTGCGGGCCTCGTCCGGGATGATCGGCACGATCCGGTGCCCGAACTCCTTGTCCTTCATGAGCTCCTTGAGGAGCCGCACGAAGGCCATGGTCGAGGCGACCTGCTGGCTGCCCGAGCCCTTGACGAGCACCTGGTACGGCTTGTCGTCCGGCAGCTTGACGGGCGTGTAGGTCGACCGCCGCTCCGGCAGGAAGCCGCCGAGCTCCTTGCGCCGCTCGATCATGTACTTGATCCGCGGGTCGTCCGGGCCCGGGTGGTAGTACGGCGCGTTGAACGGGTCCTCGAGCTCGTCGTCGGGGATCGGGATGTGCAGGAAGTCGCGGAGCGCCTTGAGGTCGTCGCTCTTGAGCTTCTTCATCTGGTGGGTCGCGTTGCGGCCCGCGAACGACGTGCCCAGGCCGTAGCCCTTGATGGTCTTCGCGAGGATGACCGTGGGCTGGCCGGTGGCCTGCATCGCGGCCGCGTAGGCGGCGTACACCTTGCGGTAGTCGTGGCCGCCGCGCTTGAGCGCCCAGATCTCGTCGTCGGTCATCTTCTCGACGAGCGCCTTGGTGCGCGGGTCGCGCCCGAAGAAGTGCTCGCGGACGAACGCGCCGTTCTCGGCCTTGTACGTCTGGTAATCGCCGTCGGGCGTGATGTTCATCAGGTTGACCAGGGCGCGGTCCTTGTCCGCGTTGAGCAGGGCGTCCCACTCACGGCCCCAGATGACCTTGATGACGTTCCAGCCCGCGCCGCGGAACTGGGCCTCGAGCTCCTGGATGATCTTGCCGTTGCCGCGCACCGGCCCGTCGAGGCGCTGCAGGTTGCAGTTGACGACGAACGTGAGGTTGTCGAGCTGCTGCTGCGCGGCCAGCTGCAGCATGCCGCGGCTCTCCGGCTCGTCCATCTCGCCGTCGCCGAGGAACGCCCACACGTGCTGCTGCGAGGTGTCCTTGATCCCACGGTTGTGCAGGTACTTGTTCACCCACGCCTGGTAGATGACCGACGCCGGGCCGAGGCCCATCGAGACGGTCGGGAACTCCCAGAAGTCCGGCATGAGCCGCGGGTGCGGGTACGACGACAGGCCGCCGCCGGGCGCGGAGACCTCCTGCCGGAACGCGTCGAGCTGCTCGGCCGTGAGCCGGCCCTCGAGGAACGCGCGGGCGTAGATGCCGGGGGAGGCGTGCCCCTGGAAGAAGACCTGGTCGCCGCCGCCGGGGTGGTCCTTGCCGCGGAAGAAGTGGTTGAAGCCGACCTCGTAGAGGGTCGCGACGGACGCGTAGGACGAGATGTGGCCGCCGACGCTGAGCTCCGGCCGCTGCGCGCGGGTCACCATGACCGCGGCGTTCCACCGGATGAGACGGCGGTAGGAGCGCTCGAGGGCCTCGTCGCCGGGGAAGTACGGCTCCTCGTGCACGCCGATGGTGTTGACGTACGGCGTCGTGAGGTTCGTGGGGATCGGGACGTTCCGCTCCCGCGCCCTCTTGAGCAGGTTGAGCAGGACGTACCGGGCCCGCGGCCCGCCGCGCTCGTCGAGGAGCCCGTCGAAGGACTCGACCCACTCCTGCGTCTCCTCGGGGTCGATGTCCGGGACCTGGCTGAGCAGGCCGTTGATGAGCGGGCCGGTCGTGTCGCGTGCAGCCACCAGAACCTCACCTCGTGTCGTAGCGCCGGCCCGTCGTCCGCGGCGGCCGGCGCGGTCCCGCCGGGTGCGGCGCCGGTCGGCGCCGCCCGGGGAGGGACCTTGGTCCGTCGTAGGACCATTGTCGCCCCCCGCGCCTGGTGAAGTCACACCGGCCCGGGCGTGACCCCCGTCTCGGGTTTATTTCCGCCCGTCTCCGGCGGGTTTTCCGGGCGGCCCCCGACGGCGCGCGGCGGGCCACCGGCGTAGCGCTTGCCATCCGGCGCCACCATGCGGTGTGCTGACCGCCAAAGGGCGCCCCACCGGGCGCGAGGCGCGACGAAGGGATCGGGCAGCAACTGTGGGCGGGACCGAGGAGGTCCGTGTCGGGTCGAACGCGGCCAGGCTGGGCTTCACCGCGGGCCAGGTCGTGCAGGAGTTCGGGTACGGCGACGACGTCGACGAGGACCTGCGTGCCGGCATCGAGGAGCTGATCGGCGGCGAGCTGGTCGACGAGGACTACGACGACATCGTCGACGGCGTGGTGCTGTGGTGGCGCGACGGCGACGGCGACCTCACGGACGCCCTCGTCGACGTCCACGCCAGCCTCGACGACGACGGCGGCCTGATCTGGCTGTTCACCCGGAAGCCCGGGCGCAGCGGGCACATCGACCACACGGAGATCGAGGAGGCGGCGACCACCGCCGGGCTGCACGCGACGAGCACGCTCTCGATCGCGCCCGACTGGTCGGCGACGCGCCTCGGGACCCGTAGCCGCGGCCGGTGACGGCACCCGTCCCGGCGCCGCGGCCGGGCGACCCCGCCCCGGAGCTCGTGCTGCCGGACACCCACGGGACGCCGGTGTCCCTCGTGGGGCTGCGCGGCACGCCGGTCATGCTCGTCTTCTTCCCCTTCGCGTTCTCCGGGACGTGCACGTCGGAGCTCGGCGAGCTCCGCGACCACCTCGAAGACTTCGAGGCCGCCGGCGTGCGGCTCTTCGGCGTCTCGTGCGACCCGAGGTTCGCGCTGCGCGCCTGGAGCGAGGAGGAGGGGTTCGGCTTCGACCTCCTCTCCGACTTCTGGCCGCACGGCGCGGCGGCGCGGTCGTACGGCGTCTTCGACGACGCGTCCGGGATGGCCGTGCGCGGGTCGTTCCTCGTCGACGGCGACGGGATCGTCCGCTGGCGCGTTGTCAACGCGCCGGGCCAGCCCCGCGACATGGGCGACTACCTCGCCGCGATCGCCGCGCTCTGAGCGGCGGTCCCGGCGCGGGCGCCGGCCGTTCGCTCGCCGAGGGCCCGCCGGTACTCTGACGCCGGGCCTGTAGCTCAGGTGGTCAGAGCGCCGCGCTTACACCGCGGAGGTCGTCGGTTCGAGACCGGCCGGGCCCACCCGAGGTGGGCCCGCCGTCGTGCCGCGCGTCGGCGTCGGGCTACAGGCCGCGCTCGCGGATCGCGCGCGCGACCGCCTGGACGTAGCCGTCCGCGCGGACGAGCGCGTCGCCGTCCCAGGGGTCCGGCTCGTCCGAGTAGAGGTTGAGCGCGGCGACCACGCCGTCGGCGACGTAGGCGGGCAGCGCGGCGCCCGACCGGAAGCCGGCCTCGCGCGCGGCGGCGGTCCAGGCGGCCCACCGGTCCTCGGTGGCGACGTCGGGCACGAGGACGCCCGAGAGCTGGTCCATGGCCAGGACGCACGGGCCCCGGCGGTCCTGCACCTCGGCGTCGTCGCAGGCGGCGGCCCGGGCGTCGGAGCTCGCCAGCCGGGTGAGGCCGTCGCGGACGCGCACGATGACGCTGCAGGACGTGGCGTGGCCGATCTGCGCCGCGGCCTCGCGCAGGATCGCCCCCAGATCGGCCGCCATGACGCCTCCCGGTGTGTGCCCCTGGCGTCACGCTACCGGCGCCGGGCGGCGCCGCCCCACCCCCCTCCGCGGGACGGCGCTCGCCGGGGCGGTCTCGCCGCGGCGCGGTCCGGGTAGCGTTGCCGCCGTGAGCGACGCCACCCCCGCCGCGACGCTGTCCGACGTCGTGGCGCTCCTCGACCGCCGGTACCCGCCGGAGACGGCCGAGTCCTGGGACGCGGTCGGCACCGTGTGCGGGGACCCCGACCAGCCCGTGCGCCGCGTGCTGCTCGCCGTCGACGCGACCGCGGCGGTCGCCGACGAGGCCCTCGCCTGGGGCGCCGACCTGCTGTGGACGCACCACCCGCTGCTGCTGCGGCCGGTGCACGGCGTGGCCGCGACGACCGCGAAGGGCGCCGTCGTCCACCGCCTCGTCCGCGGCGGCTGCGCCCTGCACGTCACGCACACGAACGCCGACGCCCCGGACGGCGGCGTGCCGGACGCGCTCGCCGAGGCGCTCGGCGTCGTCGACCGCGCCCCGCTCGTGCCGCGCCCCACGGAGCCGCTCGACAAGGTGGTCGTGATGGTCCCCGAGGAGGACGCCGACCGCCTCGTCGACGCGCTGGCGGCCGCCGGGGCCGGCGAGCTGGGGGAGTACACCCGGTGCGCCTGGACGACCACCGGCATCGGCACGTTCGTGCCGGGCGACCGCGCGAACCCCGCGATCGGCGAGCGCGGGGCGGTCACCCGCGTCCCGGAGGCGCGCGTGGAGATGGTCGCCCCCCGGCGGCTGCGGGCCGACGTCGTCGCCGCCCTGCGCGCCGCCCACCCGTACGAGGAGCCCGCGTTCGACGTGCTCGAGCTCGCCGCCTTCCCGGGCCGCGCGGGCGGCGGGCGGGTCGGCGACCTGGCCGAGCCGACGACGCTCGGCGCCTTCGCGGAGCGCGTCGCGCGGGTGCTGCCCCCGACGGCGCAGGGCGTCCGCGTGGCCGGGCCCGCCGACGCCGAGGTGCGCCGGGTCGCCGTCGTGGGCGGCTCGGGCGACTCGTTCTTCGACGCCGTGCGCCGGTCCGGCGCCGACGTCTACGTCACCGGCGACCTGCGGCACCACCCAGCGCTCGAGCTCCGGGAGCGCGCCCGCTTCGAGGCGGCGCGCGCGGGCGGGGAGCCCGACGGCGGCCGGCCCTTCCTCGTCGACGTCGCCCACTCCGCGAGCGAGTGGCCGTGGCTGCGCCGCGCGGCGGCGGCGCTCGTCGACGACCTCGCCGGGATCGGCGCCCGGGTCGAGACCCGGGTCTCGACGGTGCGCACCGACCCGTGGACGTTCCAGGTCCCCTCACCCACCACCGGAGGACACCCGTGACCACCGCCCCCGTGGCCGACCAGCACCGCCTGCTCGAGGTGCAGGCGCTCGACACCCGGGCGGCCCAGATCGCGCACGCCCGCGCGTCGCACCCGCAGCGCGCGGTCGTCGAGGAGGCGGCGGCGCGGCTGGCCGAGCTCGACGAGCGGCTCCTCGTCGCGCGGACGGCGGTCGCCGACGCCCGGCAGGCGCTCGCCAAGGCGGAGGCCGACGTCGAGCAGGTGCGCAGCCGCGCCGCCCGCGACCAGGCCCGCATGGACTCGGGCGCCGTCAGCGTCAAGGACGTGCAGGCACTCTCCGGCGAGATGCAGGCGCTCGCGCGCCGCCAGGGCGAGCTCGAGGACGTCCAGCTCGAGGCGATGGAGACGCTCGAGCAGGCGGAGGCGGAGCTGGCGGAGGTCGAGACGGCCGCCGCGGAGGCGCGCAGCGTCCACGCGGCGCAGGCCGCCGAGCTCGAGCGCGTGCTCGCGGAGCTCGACGCGGAGGCGGCGCAGGTCGCCGCCGAGCGGGCCGAGCGCGCCGAGGGGCTCGACGCCGGCCTCGTCGCCCTCTACGACCGGCTGCGCGCCCAGCTCGGCGGCACCGGCGTCGCGGCGCTGCGCGGGCACCGCTGCGAGGGGTGCCGCCTCGAGCTCAACGCGAGCGAGCTGGCGCGGATCGCCGCCCTCGCGCCGGAGGAGGTCGTCCGCTGCGACGAGTGCGGGCGCATCCTCGTGCGGGGCGTGCCGGCCTGATGACGCGACGCCGCCTCGTCGTGGAGGCCGACGGCGGGTCCCGCGGCAACCCCGGCCCGGCGGGCTGGGGCGCGCTCGTCCGGGACGCCCGGACGGGTCACGTGCTGGCCGAGCGCGCGGGCTACCTCGGCGTCGCGACGAACAACGTCGCGGAGTACTCCGGGCTGATCGCGGGCCTCGAGGCGGCGCGCGCCATCGACCCGGAGGCGCTCGTCGAGGTGCGGATGGACTCGCGCCTCGTCGTCGAGCAGATGAGCGGCCGGTGGCAGGTCAAGCACGCCGACATGCGCCGGCTCGTCGAGCAGGCGCGCGCGGTGCTGCCGCCCGACCAGGTCACCTACACGTGGGTGGAGCGCGCGAAGAACGCGCGCGCGGACGCCCTGGCGAACCAGGCGATGGACACGCGCGCCGGCGTCGAGCGCGACCACCCGGCGGCGGCCGACGCGCCGGCGTCCCTCGTCGAGGCGGACTCCGGGGCGGCCCGCACCACCGCGGAGCTCGGGCCGCACCCGCGCCCGCCGGCCCGCCAGCGGCGACCGTCGGGCGCGTACGTGCGGTTCGACGACGAGGAGCCGCTCACCGTCGTCCTGCTGCGGCACGGCGAGACGGAGATGACGGCGTCGAAGGCGTACTCCGGGTCGTCCGTGCCGGGCCCCGGCCTCACCGCGCGGGGCCGCACCCAGGCGGCGCAGGCCGCCGACCTCGTGTACCGGGTGGGCCGGGAGGTCTGGCCGGACGTGCCGCGGCCGTCGCAGGTCGTCGCCTCGCCGATGGTCCGCACGCGCCAGACCGCGGAGGCCGTGGGCCGGCGCCTCGGGCTGCCCGTGACCGTCGACGCCGCGTTCGCCGAGGCGGACTTCGGCGCGTGGGAGGGGCTCACCGGGGACGAGATCGAGGTGGGCTGGCCCGGTGCGCTCGAGCGCTGGCACCGCGAGGCGGACTTCGCGGCGCCGGGCGGGGAGTCGATGGTCGACGTCGGCGCGCGGGTGCGGGCCGGGCTCGAGCGGCTCGTGGCCGAGGGCGTGGACCGCACGGTCGTCGTCGTCAGCCACTCCGTGGCGATCCGCGCCGCGGTCGGGGTGACGCTCGGGGTGCCGACGGCGGCCTGGGGCTCGGTGCGGGTCGCGCCCGCCTCCGTCACGATCGTCCGGTGGTGGGCGGACGGTGCCCGGGAGGTCGCCGTCGTCGGGATGCCCACGGACGTGTGAGGCGCGGGTACCCTGGTCGGTGCGGATGAGTCGGCCAGGCGGTCGCGTCGGGCGTGGGCGACCACGCCCGCCGAGGAACGTCCGGGCTCCGCAGAGCAGGGTGGTGGGTAACGCCCACCCGGGGTGACCCGCGGGACAGTGCCACAGAGAACAGACCGCCTCGCCCGGTTCGCCGGGCGCGGCAAGGGTGAAACGGTGGTGTAAGAGACCACCAGCGCACCGGGTGACCGGTGCGGCTCGGCAAACCCCACCCGGAGCAAGGCCAGACAGGGAGCGTCCGAGGGTGGCTCGCCCGAGCTCCCGGGTAGGCCGCTGGAGGCGTGCGGCAACGTACGCCCGAGATGGATGGCCGCCACCGGCGCCGCGAGGCGCCGGGACAGAACCCGGCGTACCGGCCGACTCATCCGCCCCTTCGGGGCTCTCGGCGCACGGTGGCGACGCGCCGACGACGCCCGGCGCGACGCGCGGTTTCCGCGACACTTGCCGGACTTTGGTCCCTGGCGAAGGCGTCCAAGCGCGCCCTGACGCGCTTTTGAACTGGTCAAGACTGACTCTTTTTCGACGCGCTGCTCTGAACGACGGTGCGCGGCGTCGATACTGGACGTGCGGTCGACGGAGATCCGCACCGTCGCCCCGGCCGGACGGCCGGTGCGCCGACAGCCGGAGGCGAGGGAGCCGATGAGCACGCTGCTGATCCTCACGGCGCTCGGTCTGCTCGCCTGGCTGCTCGACGGCGGATGGCCCGCCCTCCGGGACGCCCTGGTGCCCGACGACGAGGCGGCCGAGCCGATCGCCGTCGCCGTCGGCCGGGACCTCGGCCTGCACCTCGCGTGTCCCGTGTGCGGCGTGCCGCACACCCCGCTCCCCGCGACGCGCGGCGTGCCGAGCCCGCGCCCGGCCCTCGACCCGTCCGCCGACGACTGGCAGTGGGCCGACTGACCGGTCGACGGCGGAGCTCGGCGACCGAGCCGGCGGCGAGCCGGCGTCCGAGGTGGCCTGCGTCGACGCCTAGAGCCGCGGGAGCTGCCGCGCGGCGGCCCAGGTGACCTGGCGCTCGTGCTCGCCGGCCACCCACGGGTCGTCGAGCCGGTCGTCGTCGATGGGGTCGCCCGCGACGAGGGCGGCGAGGTAGGCGCGGTCGCGCTCGGCGCGCCGTCGGGCGCCCTCGGCGTCGGTGACCGTGCCGTGGCCGGGCACCACCACGCGCACCCCGTGCGCGGCGATCGCCGCCTCGACGACCTCGAGCGCGCGCAGGTGGTCGCCCACCGGGTCCGGCGCGTCGAGGTCGAGCAGCGGGACCTCCCGGTCGGAGAGCAGGTCGCCGACGCAGATCACCCCCGGGTCGGGCAGCACGAGCGCCGCCGAGCCCGGGCAGTGCGCGGAGTGGGGCAGCACGAGCGCCGTCGGGCCGGACCAGGGCAGCCGCACGCCCGAGGACGGCTCGCCCGCGCCGGTGGGCAGCGCGGTGAGCCGCCCGATGGCCACGTGGTCGTGGCCCGGGGCCTCGGTGTCGGCGTCGCGGAGGATCTGCTCGCGCCGCTCGCGGGCCACCCGGCACGCCTCCGGCGTCGCCCACCGCGCCGGGTCGCCCAGGCGCGCCGACCACAGCACGTGGTCCCAGTGCGGGTGCGTGCTGAACCCGGCGACGGGACGCCAGCCCAGCACGGCCAGGGTCTCCGCGAGCCCGTGCACGTCGTCCACGGTCACGGCCGGGTCGACGAGCAGGCACGCGCCGTCGTCGGCGGTCACCACCGTCGTGGTCGTGGCCCACATGGCCGCGGTCGCGACGTGGACGCCCGGCGCCACCTCGACGAGGCTCCTCACGCCCCGGCCTCCGGGGCGTCGTCGTCGGCCGTGCCGCGGCGCACCGGGCGCCTCAGTCCAGCGCGGCGCCGCGGGCCGCGAGGGCGGCCGCGCCGACGATGCCGGCGGCGTTGCGCAGCGCCGCGGGGACGACGGGGGTGCGCAGGTCGAGCCGCGGGAGGAACTTCTCGTGCTTCTTGCTCACGCCGCCGCCGACGACGATGAGGTCCGGCCACAGCAGGTCCTCGACCACGCGGAAGTACCGCTGCAGCCGCGCCGCCCAGGCCTCCCAGTCGAGGTCCTCGCGCTCGCGCGCGGCGTCGGACGCGCGGCGCTCGGCGTCCTCGCCGTCGATCTCGAGGTGGCCGAGCTCGGTGTTCGGCACCAGCGTGCCGTCGACCACGAGGCACGACCCGATGCCGGTGCCCAGCGTCACGACGAGCACCGTGCCGGGCACGTCCTTCGCGGCGCCGTACAGCGTCTCGGCGTACCCGGCCGCGTCGGCGTCGTTCACCGCGAGCACCGTGCGGTCGGTGGTCTCGCGGATCACCGCAGGCACGTCCGTGCCGATCCAGGAGTCGTCGACGTTCGCGGCGGTCCGCGCGACGCCGTGCTGGATGACCGCCGGGAAGGTCAGCCCGATCGGCGTGCCCATCGGCAGGTCGAAGGAGCCGAGCAGCTCGGCCACCGTCGTGGCGACGGCCTCCGGCGTGGCGGGCTGCGGGGTCGGGATGCGCAGCCGGTCCGCGGTGAACTCGCCGGTGGTCAGGTCCACGGGCGCGCCCTTGATCCCGCTGCCGCCGATGTCGATCCCGAACGCCCGCGTGTAGGCCCGGCCCGCGTGGCCGGTCGCCGCCCGGCCGGGCGCCCGGGCGCTCATGGCAGCGTGAGGATGTCGGCGCCGTGCTCGGTGACGGCGAGGGTGTGCTCGAACTGGGCGCTGCGGCGCCGGTCGCGGGTCACGACGGTCCAGCCGTCGTCCCACATCTCCCACTCGTGCGTGCCGAGGTTGAGCATCGGCTCGATCGTGAACACCATGCCGGGCTCCATGACCGTCGCGTGGTGGGGCGCGGCGTCGTAGTGGGGGACGATGAGGCCCGAGTGGAACATCTCGCCCACCCCGTGCCCGGTGAACTCCCGCACGACCCCGTACCCGAAGCGGGCCGCGTACCGCTCGATGACGCGGCCGATGACGTTGAGCTCGCGGCCGGGCGCCACCGCCTTGATGCCCCGCTCGAGCGCCTCACGGGTGCGCTCGACGAGCAGCCGCGTCTCCTCGTCGACCTCGCCCACGCAGAACGTCACGCACGAGTCGCCGTGCACGCCGTCGAGGTAGGCGGTGATGTCGATCTTGACGATGTCGCCCTCGCGCAGCACCGTCGAGTCCGGGATCCCGTGGCAGATCACCTCGTTGACCGAGGTGCAGATCGACTTCGGGAACTCCACCGAGTCCGGGTGCGGGCGGTAGCGCAGCGCCGACGGGTAGGCGCCGTGGTCGCAGAGGAACTCGTGCCCCACCCGGTCCAGCTCGTCGGTGGTCACGCCGGGCGCGACGTGCCGGCCGACCTCGGCGATCGCCTGCGCGGCGAGGCGGCCCGCGCGCCGGATCCGCTCGATCGTCTCCGCGTCCTTGACGTCGCTCCCGTGGCGGCGCTCGCGGTCCCGGCCCACGTACTCGGGCCGGGCGATGTGCCGGGGCACGGGCCGGAGCGGGCTGACCGTGCCGGGCACCAGCGAGCCCTCCGGCGCGTGCGCGAGCGTCATGCCTGGCAGTCTACGAGGGGAGGCGCGAGGCGACCGGAGGAGGACGGATGGGCGAGCAGAGCGGGCCGATCATCCGGTGGTTCCGCCGGTGGCGGGGCGCCGACGACGCCGGGCCCGACTGGTGGGTGGACCTCGCCACCGGGCAGGTCGAGAAGGGGCGGCAGAGCCCGGCGGCGCAGCGCATGGGCCCGTACGCCACCCGGGAGGCGGCGGAGCACGCGTTCGAGCGCGCCCGAGAGCGCAACGAGGCGTGGGAGGCCGAGGACCGGCGTCGGCGCGCGGAGGACCGGGGGGAGGACCCCGACGAGCCCTGATCCCGACGAGCCCTGAGCCCTGAGCGGGACCCCGGCGGCCCCGCTACTCGAGGAAGCTGTGCGCGTCGTCGGGGAACGCGCCCGAGCGAACCTCGGCGTTGTACGCCGTCGCCGCCCGGATCATCTCCTCGCGCACGTTGCCGTACTGCTTGGCGAAGCGCGGCGTCCACGTCGAGAGCCCGGCCATGTCCGACCACACGAGCACCTGGCCGTCGCACTGCGGGCCGGCGCCGATGCCGATCGTCGGGATGGTGAGGATCTCCGTCACCCGGGCGGCCAGCGGCGCGGGCACCATCTCGAGCACGATCGCGAACGCGCCCGCGTCCTGCAGCGCCATGGCGTCCTCGCTGAGCCGCTCCGCCGCGTCGGACCCGCGGCCCTGCACGCGCTTGCCGCCCAGCACGTTCTCCGACTGCGGCGTGAAGCCCAGGTGGCCCATCACCGCGATGCCCGACGACGTGAGCAGCCGGACGTGCTCGGCCACGCGGCGCCCGCCCTCGAGCTTGACCGCGTGCGCGCCGGCCTCCTTCATGAGCCGGACGGCGGTCGCGAAGGCGTGCGCGGGGGAGTCCTCGTAGGAGCCGAACGGCATGTCGGCGACGACGAGCGCGCGCCGGACCGCCCCGGACACGGCCCGCGTGTGGTGGATCATCTCGTCCACGGTCACCGGGATCGTCGACGAGTAGCCGTAGAAGTTGTCGCCGAGCGAGTCGCCGACGAGCAGGACGTCGGTGCCGACCTCGTCGAAGATCCGCGCGGTCGGCGCGTCGTACGCGGTGAGCATCGTGATCTTCTCGCCGCGCTCCTTCGCCTCGCGCAGGTGGTGCACGCGCACGCGGCGCGGCGGCGTCCCCTGGCCGGAGGTGGGGGTGCCGGTGGGTTCGCTCATCGGGGGTCTCCCTTCGGTTCGCGCCAGCGGTTCGTGACGGGCAGCCGGCGGTCCCGCCCGAAGGCGAGGGCCGTGACCTTCGGGCCCGGCGGGTACTGGCGCCGCTTCCACTCCGCTCGGTCGACGAGCGCGAGCACGCGGTCGACGACGGCGGCGTCGAACCCGCGCGCGAGCAGCTCCTCCCGCCCCTCCGCGTGCTCGACGTAGGCGTCCAGCACCTGGTCGAGGAGGTGGTACGGCGGGAGGGAGTCGGTGTCCACCTGCCCGGGCGCGAGCTCCGCGGACGGCGGCTTGGTGATCGAGCTCTCGGGGATCGGCGGGATGTCGCCCGCGTCGATCGCCGCCTCGTTCCGCCACCGTGCGAGCGCCCACACCCGCGACTTGTCGACGTCCTTGAGCGGCGCGAACCCGCCGACGGCGTCCCCGTAGATCGTCGAGAAGCCCACCGCGAGCTCGGACTTGTTCCCCGTGGCCAGCACGAGGTGGCCCTCGACGTTCGAGAGGCCCATGAGGATCATCCCGCGCACGCGCGCCTGGAGGTTCTCGCCCGCGACGCCCGGCAGGTCCATCTCGCCGAGGAACGCCTGCACCATCGGCTCGATCGGCTGCACGCGGTAGTCCAGGCCGAGCCGCCTCGCCAGGTCGGCGGCGTCCTCCTTCGAGTGCTCCGACGAGTGCCGCGACGGCATGGACACCCCGACGACGTTCGCGCCGCCGAGCGCGTCCGCCGCCATCGCGGCCACGAGCGCCGAGTCGATGCCGCCCGAGAGCCCGAGCAGCACCGACCGGAAGCCGTTCTTGCGCACGTACCCCTCGAGCCCCGCGACGACGGCGCGGTAGACCTCCTCGTCGGGCACGAGGACCTCGGCGACCTCGCCGCGCGCGGGAGCGGCGCCGGCGTCGGGCAGGTCCCACACGAGGAGGTGCTCGACGAACTGGGGGGCGCGCGCGAGGAGCGCACCGTCCGCGCCGACGACGAACGAGCCTCCGTCGAACACGAGGTCGTCCTGCCCGCCGACGAGGTTGACGTACACCACGGGGGCGCCCAGCTCGGCGGCGCGGCGCGCGGCCAGCTCGGTGCGCACGCCCACCTTGCCCTCCTCGTAGGGCGAGCCGTTGAGCACGAGCAGCACGTCGGCGTCGCCCATGGGGGGCAGGGGGCCGCCGTCGACCCAGATGTCCTCGCAGATCACGACGCCGGCCCGCCGGGGCGCGTCGGCGGGGCCCACGTCGACGACGCAGGGCGCGGCGCCCGGCACGAAGATCCGGTACTCGTCGAAGACGCCGTAGTTGGGCAGGTGGTGCTTGTCGTAGCCGGCGACGGCGTCGCCCCCGCGCACGACGACGGCCCGGTTGGTCGGGCGGCCCGCGTGCCCGGGCCGGGACGACCGCCCGAGCGTGCCGAGCACGACGACGAGGTCGCCCAGGCCTCGCGCGACGAGGCCGTCGACCACGGTGCGCAGGGCGGCGTCGGCGGCGCGGGCGAACGAGTCGCGCAGCGCCAGGTCCTCGATGGGGTAGCCGGTGAGCACCATCTCCGGGAACACCACGACGTCGGCGCCGCGCTCGGCCGCCGTCGTCGCCCAGCGCAGCACGAGCTCGGCGTTCCCGGCCACGTCGCCCACGCACGCGTCCACCTGGGCCAGGGCGATGCGCACCATGACGGCAACACTAGCGACGGCGCGGGGTCGCGCCGCGGGCGGGTCCGGCGTCGGGACGCGCGCGAACGACACGGGACCCGGGCACGCGCACGACACATGACGGCAACACGCGTGTAGCAGGATGTGCGCCATGGACAGGCAAGAGGAGTTCGTGCTCCGCACCGTCGAGGAGCGGGACATCCGGTTCATCCGGCTGTGGTTCACCGACGTGCTCGGCGTGCTGAAGTCCGTGGCGGTCGCGCCGGCGGAGCTCGAGTCCGCCTTCAGCGAGGGCATCGGCTTCGACGGCAGCGCGATCGAGGGCCTCACGCGGGTCTTCGAGGCCGACATGCTCGCCAAGCCCGACCCGTCGACGTTCCAGGTGCTGCCGTGGCGCGGCGAGACGCACGGCACCGCCCGCATGTTCTGCGACATCCTCACGCCGGACGGGCAGCCGTCCCTCGCGGACCCGCGCCACGTCCTCAAGCGCGCGCTCGCGCGGGCGAGCGACAAGGGCTTCACCTTCTACACGCACCCGGAGGTGGAGTTCTACCTGTTCGAGGGTCCCGCCGACCCGACGCAGCCGCTCGTGCCCGTCGACCAGGGCGGCTACTTCGACCACGTGCCGCGCGGCACCGGCCACGACTTCCGGCGGGCCACCATCCAGATGCTCGAGTCCATGGGCATCTCGGTGGAGTTCTCCCACCACGAGGCCGGGCCCGGCCAGAACGAGATCGACCTGCGCTACGCGGACGCGCTGACCACCGCCGACAACGTCATGACGTTCCGCACGGTGGTCAAGGAGGTCGCGCTCGAGCAGGGGCTCTACGCGTCCTTCATGCCCAAGCCGTTGGCCGACCACCCCGGCTCCGGCATGCACACGCACCTGTCCCTGTTCGAGGGCGACCGGAACGCGTTCTACGAGCCGAGCGCCCCGCTGGAGCTGTCGCAGACCGCCCGCCGGTTCATCGCCGGCCTCCTGCGCCACTCGGCCGAGATCACCGCGATCACCAACCAGTGGGTCAACTCCTACAAGCGGCTGTGGGGCGGCGCGGAGGCGCCGAGCTACGTCTGCTGGGGCCACAACAACCGCTCGGCCCTCGTGCGCGTGCCGCTGTACAAGCCCGGCAAGGGCAACTCGACGCGGGTGGAGTACCGCGGCGTCGACTCGGCGACCAACCCGTACCTCGCCTTCGCGGTGCTGCTCGCCGCGGGCCTCAAGGGCATCGAGGAGGGCTACGACCTGCCCGACGGCGCCGAGGACGACGTCTGGGAGCTCACCGACGCGGAGCGCCGGGCGATGGGGATCGACCCGCTGCCGCAGTCGCTCGAGCACGCGATCTCGATCATGGAGAGCTCCGAGCTCGTCGCGGAGACGCTGGGCGAGCACGTCTTCAACTTCGTGCTCCGCAACAAGCGCCAGGAGTGGGACGCGTACCGGTCGCAGGTCACCCCGTACGAGCTGACCCGGTACCTGCCGCTGCTGTGACCCGCCGGGAGGAGCCGTGACCGCGCCGACCGCCGGCCGGCCCGCCGGGTCGCTGCGCGCCGCGCTCGTGCGGCTCGGGTTCGCGGACCCGGCCCGCGCCGTCCGGCTGCTCGAGGAGCCGGCCCTGCGGGCCGCCGTCGGCGACCTGGACGACGGCGGCCCTCTCCTGCACGCGCTCGGCACCGTCGCGTCCCCCGACGAGGCGCTGCTGGCGCTCTCCCGCGTGCTCGCCGCGGCGGAGGGCACGCCGGCGGGCGCGCACCTGCGGGCCGTGCTCGCGGGCCAGTCGGTGGTGCGCGACCGGCTCCTCGGCGTGCTCGGCGCGTCGACCGCGCTCGGCGACCACCTCGCGCGGCACCCCGAGGACGTGGAGGTCATCACCGACGGCGACCTCATCACCCCGGACGCGGCCGCCGTCCGCGCGGAGCTGCTCGCCGCCGTCGGCGCCACGGAGGTGGCGGTCGAGGGCGGGCCGCCCGTGCCGGTGGCCGCCGGGGCCGGCACGGAGACGATCGACGCGCTGCGCCGCGCCTACCGGCGGCGCCTGCTCGCGATCGCGGCGGGGGACATCGGCGCGCGCGAGCCGAGCGCGGCCGTGCTGCCCGACGTCGCCGCGTGCCTCGCCGACCTCGCCGCGGCCGCGCTCGAGGCCGCGCTGGCCGTCGCGCGGGCCGAGCACCCCGACCACGCCGCGGCGCGCCTCGCCGTCATCGGCATGGGCAAGTGCGGCGGCCGGGAGCTCAACTACGTCAGCGACGTCGACGTCATCTACGTCGCCGAGCCCGCGGAGGGCGTCGACGAGGCGACCGGGCTCGCCGTCGCCACGCGGCTGGCGACCAGCCTCGCCAAGGCGTGCTCCGCGCCGTCGGGCGAGCCCGCGCTGTGGCCGGTGGACGCCGCGCTGCGGCCGGAGGGCAAGAACGGCCCGCTCGTGCGCACGGTCGCCAGCCACGCCGCGTACTACGAGCGGTGGGCGAAGACGTGGGAGTTCCAGGCGCTGCTCAAGGCCCGCCCGGTGGCGGGGGACGCCGAGGTCGGCGAGGCGTACCGGCGCGCGATCGAGCCGATGGTGTGGGAGGCCGCGGGCCGCGAGCACTTCGTCGAGGACGCCCAGGCCATGCGGCGGCGCGTCGAGGACCACGTGCCGCCCGCCGAGGCGGACCGGCAGATCAAGCTCGGCGCGGGCGGCCTGCGCGACGTCGAGTTCACCGTGCAGCTCCTGCAGCTCGTGCACGGCCGCGCGGACGAGTCGCTGCGCAGCCCGACCACCCTCGACGCCCTGCGTGCCCTGTCCGACGGCGGGTACGTCGGCCGCGACCACGCCGCCCGCCTGGGCGTGTGCTACCGGACCCTGCGCGTGCTCGAGCACCGCCTCCAGCTCCACCGGCTGCGCCGCACGCACCTCATGCCGACCACCGACGCGGAGCTGCGGCGCCTGGCGCGGTCCATCGGCCTGCGCGACGGCCCGGAGGTGCTCGACCAGTGGCGCACCGTCCGCCGCGACGTGCGGCGCCTGCACGAGGAGCTCTTCTACCGCCCGCTGCTGCCCGCGACGGCCCGGCTGTCGAAGGAGGACGTGAGCCTCGCGCCCGAGGCCGCGCGCGCCCGCCTCGCGGCGATCGGCTACCGCGACCCCGCCGGGGCGCTGCGGCACATCGCCGCGCTCACCGAGGGCGTGAGCCGGCGCGCCGCGATCCAGCGCCAGCTGCTGCCGGTGCTGCTGGGCTGGTTCGCCGAGGGCAGCGACCCCGACGCCGGCCTGCTGTCCTTCCGCCGGGTGTCGGACGAGCTGGGCTCGACCCACTGGTACCTCAAGCTCCTGCGGGACTCGGGCGCGGCGGCCGAGCGCCTCGCGCGGGTGCTGTCGTCCTCGCGGTACGTGGCCGACGCGCTCGCGCGCTCGCCGGAGTCCATCGCCTGGCTGGACGACGACGCCGACCTCGCCCCGCGCGGCCGCGACCGCCTCCAGGCCGAGGTGGACGCGCTGCTGGACCGGACGCCCGACACCGAGGAGGCCGTCACGCTGCTGCGCGCGCTGCGCCGGCGGGAGATGGCGCGCACGGCGATGGCGGAGGTCCTCGCCCTGCGGTCGGCGCCCGAGACGTCGGAGGCGCTGACCGACATCGCGGACGTCGTGCTCGGCGGCGCCCTGCGCGCGGTGGAGCGCGAGGCCGCCGACGGCGAGGGGCTGCTCACGCGCGGCTGCGTCGTCGCCATGGGCCGGTTCGGCGGGCGGGAGATGGGCTACGGCTCCGACGCGGACGTGCTGTTCGTGCACGAGCCCCTGCCCGGGGCCGACGAGGCCGCGGCGCAGGCCCAGGCGACCGCCGTCGCGACCCGCCTGCGGGCGCTGCTCGGCAGCAC
>JAAZAC010000020.1 GCA_012514545.1 Actinomycetales bacterium
GCCCATGGGCTGCCCGATCCGCTCGAGCAGCCCGACGGCGAGCGCCTCCTCGGCCTCGACGTCGATCAGCTGGTACTTGATCGACGACGATCCCGCGTTGACGACCAGGACGTGCTCGCTCACATGCTCTCCTTCGTGCTGGTGGTGCCGGCCACGGCCTGCGCCTGGATGGCCGTGATGGCGACGGTGTTGACGATGTCCTGCACCAGCGCCCCGCGGGAGAGGTCGTTCACCGGCTTGCGCAGCCCCTGCAGGACCGGCCCGATGGCGACCGCTCCGGCCGAGCGCTGCACCGCCTTGTACGTGTTGTTGCCCGTGTTGAGGTCCGGGAAGATGAAGACCGTCGCGCGGCCGGCCACCGTGGAGTCCGGCATCTTCGTCTTCGCCACGGAGGCGTCGACGGCCGCGTCGTACTGGATGGGGCCCTCGACGTCGAGGTCGGGGCGCCGCTCGCGGACGATCGCCGTCGCCCGGCGCACCTTCTCGACGTCGGGACCGGAGCCCGACTCGCCGGTCGAGTAGGACAGCATCGCCACGCGGGGCTCGATGCCGAACTGGCGCGCGGTCTGCGCGGACGAGATCGCGATGTCGGCGAGCTGCTCCGCCGTCGGGTCCGGGTTGACGGCCGCGTCGCCGTAGACGAGCACGCGGTCCTCGAGCGCCATGAAGAACACGCTGGACACGATCGAGACGTCGGGCGTGGTCTTGATGATCTCGAACGCCGGGCGGATGGTGTGCGCCGTCGTGTGGATGGCCCCGGAGACCATGCCGTCGGCGAGGCCCATGTGGACCATCATCGTGCCGAAGTACGAGACCGAGCCGACGATCTCCCGGGCCCGCTCGACCGTCATGCCCTTGTGCTTGCGCAGCTCGGCGTACTCGTGGGCGAACCGCTCGAAGAGCTCGCCCTCCTTCGGGTCGAGGACCTTCGCCGCGCTGATGTCGAGGCCCAGCTCGGTGGCCCGGGCCCGGATGGCGGCCTCGTTGCCGAGGATCGTCAGGTCGGCGACGTCCCGCTGGAGCAGCGTGGAGGCGGCGCGCAGGATCCGGTCGTCGCTGCCCTCGGGGAGCACGATGTGCTTGCGGTCGGCGCGCGCCCGGGCGAGCAGCTCGTACTCGAACATCAGCGGCGTGACGACGCTCGGCCGCGTGACGTCGAGCCGCCGCAGCACCTCCGCGCCGTCGACGTGCCGCTCGAACAGGGCGAGGGCCGTGTCGACCTTGCGCTGGGAGTCGGCGGTGAGGCGGCCGCGCACGGACGCCGCCCGGTTCGCCGACTTGAAGGTGCCCTGGTCGGTCTGGATGATCGGCAGCCGCTGGCCCAGGCCGCTGACGAGCCGGCTGATGGGCTCCGGCGGCGTGAAGCCGCCGTTGAGGATGATGCCGGCGAGCGACGGGAAGCCCTCGGCCGCGTGCGCGGACACCAGCCCGAGCAGCACGTCGCCCCGGTCGCCCGGCGTGATGACGACGGCGCCGTCGCTGAGCCGCTCGAGGAGGTGCTCGAGCGACATCGCGCCCACGAGCAGCTCGAGCGCCTCGCGGGAGAGCAGGGCCTCGTCGCCGGCGACGAGGTGCCCGCCGACGGCCTCCATGACCGCGCGCACGGTCGGCGCGGCGAGGAGCTGGTCCTCCGGCACCGCCCACGCGGGCAGGGTCGCGGACAGGGCCGTGCGGACGGCCGTCAGCGAGTCGGGGTCGCAGCGGTTCGCGATGACGGCGAGCACCTCCGCGTGCTGCGCGCGCAGCTCCGCGAGGCTCACCTCCGCGGCCTGCCGGACCGCCTCGGGCTTGCGCCCCGCGCCGCGCACGACGAGCAGCACCGGCGCGCCGAGGTTCACGGCGATCCGGGCGTTGTACGACAGCTCCGTCGGCCCGACGACGTCGGTGTAGTCCGTCCCGACGATGACCACCGCGTCGCAGGCCTGCGCCATGTCGTGGTACCGCGTGACGATCCGGGCCAGCGCGTCGTCGGGGTCCGCGTGGACGTCCTCGTACGTCACCCCGACGCACTGCTCGTAGGTGAGATCCACGCCGTCCCGCGAGAGGAGCAGCTCGAGCACGTAGTCGGGCTGGTCGGACGACCGCGCGACCGGGCGGAACACGCCGACGCGCGGCACGGTCCGGCTGAGCAGGTCGACCATGCCGAGGGCGATCGTGGACTTCCCGGTGTCGCCCTCCGCGGAGGTGATGTACAGGCTGCGTGCCATCTCTCCCACTACTTCTCGTCCCCCCGCGGGTGGCGGCGGGTCACTCGTTGTCGCCCGCGGTGGCGGCGGTGGCCGACACGCGGTTCGCCTGGGGCCCCCCGACGCCGCGACCGGTGTCGCCGGCGTCGGGCCACACCCAGTCGCGGACCTCGGGGATGTCCTCCCCGTGGTCGCGGGTGTACTGCCGCGCGCGCAGGCGCGCGTCCTGCATCTCCTGGCGCAGCTCGGCCGCCCGCGTGCCCAGGTGCGGCACCCGGTCGATGACGTCGATGACCAGGTGGTACCGGTCGAGGTCGTTGAGCATCACCATGTCGAACGGCGTGGTGGTGGTGCCCTCCTCCTTGTACCCGCGCACGTGGATGTTCGCGTGGCCGTTGCGGCGGTACGTGAGCCGGTGGATGAGCCACGGGTAGCCGTGGTACGCGAAGATGATCGGCTTGTCCGCCGTGAAGATCGTGTCGAAGTCGCGGTCGGAGAGCCCGTGCGGGTGCTCGCGCTCGTCCTGCAGCCGCATGAGGTCGACGACGTTGACGACGCGCACGTTGAGCTCGGGCAGCTTGCGGCGCAGGATGTCCGCCGCGGCGAGCACCTCGAGCGTGGGCACGTCGCCCGCGCAGGCGAGCACGACGTCGGGGTCCTCGCCCCGCTCCTCGGTGCCGGCCCACTCCCAGATGCCGAGGCCGCGCGCGCAGTGCGCGATGGCCTCGTCCATCGTCAGCCAGTTGGGTGCCGGCTGCTTGCCCGCGACGACCACGTTGACGTAGTTGCGGCTGCGCAGGCAGTGGTCGTAGGTCGACAGCAGCGTGTTCGTGTCCGGCGGCAGGTAGACGCGGACGATCTCGGCCTTCTTGTTGACCACGTGGTCGATGAAGCCCGGGTCCTGGTGGCTGAAGCCGTTGTGGTCCTGCCGCCACACGTGCGACGTGAGCAGGTAGTTCAGCGACGCGATGGGCCGCCGCCACGGGATCTCGCGGGTGACCTTCAGCCACTTCGCGTGCTGGTTGAACATCGCGTCGATGATGTGGATGAAGGCCTCGTAGCAGCTGAAGACGCCGTGCCGGCCGGTGAGCAGGTAGCCCTCGAGCCAGCCCTGGCACTGGTGCTCGGACAGCATCTCGACGACGCGGCCGTTCGGGCCGAGGTGGTCGTCCGTGGGCCGCAGCTCCGCGTTCCAGGTCTTGTCGGTGACCTCGAGGAGAGCGCCGAGCCGGTTCGAGGCCGTTTCGTCCGGGCCGAACACGCGGAAGTTGTCGGGGTTGGCCTCCATGACCGCCGCGAGCCACTGGCCGAGCACGCGGGTGGCCTCGGAGATCGAGCCGCCCGGCACGGGCACGTCGACGGCGAAGTCCCGGAAGTCCGGCAGGCGCAGGTCGCGCAGCAGGAGCCCGCCGTTGGCCTGCGGGACGGCGCTCATGCGCAGCTCGCCCTCGGGCGCGAGCGCGGCGATCTCCGGCATGACGGCGCCCGTGGCGTCGAAGAGCTCCTCGGGCCGGTAGGACCGCAGCCAGCCCTCGAGCACCTGCAGGTGCTCTTCCGTGTCCCGCGCGCTCGCGAGCGGCACCTGGTGCGAGCGCCAGGAGTCCTCGACCTGGTGGCCGTCGATGACGGGCGGGCACGTCCAGCCCTTGGGCGTGCGGAGGATGATCATGGGCCAGCGGGGGCGCTCGGTGCTGCCGCGGCGGGCCGCCGACTTGATCTCGGCGATCTGGTTGAGGCACTCGTCGAGCACCTGGGCCATGCGCTGGTGCACCTCGGCCGGGTCCTCGCCGTCGAACCCGCCGGAGACGACGTACGGGGTGTGGCCGTAGCCGCGCATGAGGTCGAGGAGCTCGTCCTCGTCGATCCGCGCCAGCACCGTCGGGTTGGCGATCTTGTAGCCGTTGAGGTGCAGGATCGGCAGGACCACGCCGTCGGTCAGCGGGTTGACGAACTTGTTCGAGTGCCAGCTGGTCGCCAGCGGCCCGGTCTCCGCCTCGCCGTCGCCGACGACGGCGGCGACGAGCAGGTCGGGGTTGTCGAAGGCCGCGCCGTACGCGTGCGAGAGCGCGTAGCCGAGCTCGCCGCCCTCGTGGATCGAGCCGGGCGTCTCCGGGGCGACGTGGCTGGGGATGCCGCCCGGGAACGAGAACTGCCGGAAGAGCTTGCGCAGCCCCTCGGAGTCGCGCGTGATGTCCGTGTAGACCTCGGAGTACGTGCCGTCGAGGTAGGCGTTCGCGACGAGGCCGGGGCCTCCGTGCCCCGGCCCCGTGATGTAGAGCGTGGGCTGGTGACGCTCGCGGATCACCCGGTTGAGGTGCGCGTAGATGAAGTTGAGGCCGGGCGTGGTGCCCCAGTGGCCGAGGAGGCGCGGCTTGACGTGGTCGCGGTGGAGGGGCTCGGCGAGCAGGGGGTTGTCGAGCAGGTAGATCTGGCCCACGGAGAGGTAGTTCGCCGCGCGCCACCACTTGTCGACGCGCTCCAGGGTCTCCTCGTCGAGGGGGGCCACGTCGCGGGTGCTCCAGCCGGCGGGACGGTCGAGGACGGACGTCATCTCATCTCCTCACGCGCTGCCGGCACGCCGGGCGGTCCCCGGCCTGCCTTCTAGGTTGCCGTGCGTGTCGGCCACGACAGGGGACGTTCGGCCCCGCCGTCGGCCGCTGCGACGTGCGCAGGGCCAGGCCACACCCGCAATGCCACCACATCGGGGCCCGCTGCGCACGACCCCGGCCGCGCGCCGCGCCGCGTGCCCGCTCGACTAGCCTCGACGCCATGACGGCCGCCCCGCCCCGGTACGTCCGGACCGCCGTCACCCCCCGGATGCTCGGGCTGCTCGTCGTGCTGCTCGCGATCGCCGCCGTGTGCGCCCGCCTGGGGGTCTGGCAGCTCGACCGGGCGCAGCAGGCGCGGGCCGACGACGACGGCGCCCCCGCGGCCGCCGCCGTCCCCCTCGCCGACGTCCTGGCGCCGCAGACGACGTTCACGGGCGTCGCGGACGGGCGCCTCGTGACGGCCGCGGGCCGGTTCGCCGAGGACGAGGTGCTGGTGCCCGGGCGCGAGCTCGCCGGCGAGCCGGGGTACCTCGTCGTGACCCCGTTCGTGGTGGCGGACTCGGGGGCGACGCTCGCCGTCGTGCGCGGCTGGGTGGCCGACCCGGCGGCGGCCGCGGCGGCCCCGCCGCCCGCCGGCGACGTGACGGTCGAGGGCGTGCTGCAGGTCGGCGAGGCCGGGGGCGACGACGCCGGGCTGCCGCCCGGGCAGGTGGCCGCCGTCAGCCCGGCGGCGCTCGTCAACCGCTGGGGCGGCCCCATGTACACGGGTTACCTCCTGCTCACGGGGGGCGACGCCGTCGTCGCGGGGCTGCGGCCGGTGCCCCCGCCCGAGCGGTCGGGCGGCTGGGACCTGCAGAACCTCGCCTACGCGCTGCAGTGGTGGCTGTTCGGCGCCTTCGCGGTGCTGCTGTGGGCGCGGCTGGTGCGCGACGAGGCGCGGCGCGCGGCGGCGGAGGCGCCGGGGGAGGCGCCGGGGGAGTCCCCGGCGCCGGACGGGGCGGCCGAGCGCTCGGGTTGACGCGTGGTGCAGGGTGGGGCCGTGGTCACGCTGCGCCCCTTCCGCCCCGACCGGCCGGAGGAGTGGGCCGAGGTCTACGACGTGTGCGTGCGCACGGCCGACGCCGGGCGCGACGCCCGCGGCCTGCTCAGCTCCGACGACCTGTGGGGCGACATCTTCGCCGGCCCCTACCTCCTCCTCTCACCGGAGCTGGCGTTCGTGCTCGACGACGGCGCCCGCGTGGTCGGGTACGTCCTGGGCACGGCCGACACGGCCCGCTGGGTGCGCGAGCACCGCGAGCGGTGGCTGCCGCGCGTCGGGCCGCGCCACCCGCGCGACAGGGCCCCGGCGGGCACGCGCGAGCACGACCTGCTCGACCTGCTGCACCACCCCGAGCACAACCTCCACCCGGGCCTCGAGGGGC
>JAAZAC010000212.1 GCA_012514545.1 Actinomycetales bacterium
AGGACGCGCGCGCCGGGGACCTCGTGCTCGCCGCGGGCACGCTCCTGGCGGAGCGGCACGTCGCCGCCGCGGCGGCGGCCGGCGCGGGCACGCTGCGCGTGCACCGCCGCCCGCGCGTGCTCGTCGTCGCGACCGGGTCCGAGCTGGTGCCGCCGGGCGCGCCCCGCGCGCGGGGCCAGATCCCCGACTCGAACTCCTACCTGCTCGCCGCCGCCGTGGCGGCGGTGGGCGCCGAGGCGGTCCGCGTGCCGCCGGTCCCGGACGACCCGGAGGCTCTGCGCGCGGTCCTCGCGGCGCACGACGGCGCGGTCGACGCCGTCGTGACCGCCGGCGGGGTGAGCGTGGGCGCCTACGACGTCGTCAAGGCCGCCCTGACGGGCCGGGGCGACGTCGAGTTCGTCGCCGTCGCGATGCAGCCGGGCAAGCCGCAGGGGCTGGGCCGGCTGCCGGGCGGGACGCCCGTGTACTGCCTGCCCGGCAACCCCGTGAGCGTGTTCGTGTCGTTCGAGGTGCTCGTGCGGCCCGCCCTGCAGCGGATGCGGGGGCTGGCGGAGGTCGAGCGGCCGACCGTGCGCGCCGTCGTCGAGGACGGCTGGCGCACCCCGCAGGGCCGGGCGCAGTACATGCCCGTGGCGCTGACGGGCGACCCGCCGGTGGCCCGGCGCGCGGCCGCGGGCGGCTCCGGCTCCCACCTCGCGGCCGGCCTCGCGCGGGCGGACGGGCTCGCCGTCGTGCCCGCCGACGTCGCCGCGGTGGTGGCGGGCGACGTGCTCACCGTGATGAGGTGCGACGCATGAGCCAGCCCTTCGGACACCTCGACGACCGGGGCGAGGCCCGGATGGTCGACGTGACGGCCAAGGATCCGACGCGCCGGGAGGCGACGGCGGCCGCGACCGTGCGCTGCGGGCCGCACGTGGTCGCCGCGCTGCGCGACGGCACGGTCCCCAAGGGCGACGTGCTCGCGGTCGCGCGCGTGGCCGGCGTCGCGGCGGCCAAGCGCACGCCGGACCTGCTCCCGCTCGCGCACGTCATCGGGGTGCACGGGGTCGCCGTCGACCTCGAGGTGACCGACGACGGCGTGGAGGTCCGCGCGACCGTGCGTGCCGTGGACCGCACGGGGGTCGAGATGGAGGCCCTGACGGCCGCGGCCGTGGCCGCGCTCGCCGTCGTCGACATGGTCAAGGGGCTGGATCGCACGACGTCGATCGCCGACGTGCGGCTGCTGGCCAAGTCGGGCGGTCGCTCGGGCGAGTGGCGGCGGGAGGGCACGTGAGCGGCGCGGGCCCCGCGTACGACGGCGCCGCCGCCGCGTACGACGCCGTCGCGTCCGACGGCGCCGCGTACGACGCCGTCGTGCTCGCCGGGGGCGCCGGGCGGCGGCTCGGCGGGGTCGCCAAGCCGGAGGTGCGCGTGGGTGGCCGGGCGCTGCTCGACCGGGCGCTCGACGCCGTGGCGGGCGCGCGCCGGCGGGTCGTCGTCGGGCCGGAGGCCCTTGCGCGCCCCGGGGTGACGACGACCCTCGAGGACCCCCCGCTGGGCGGGCCCGTCGCGGGGATCGACGCCGGGCTCGCCGCGCTGGGCGCGGAGGCGGCGGACGTCGTCGTCGTCCTCGCGTGCGACGTGCCGCGCGCGGGCGAGGTCGTGCCCGCGCTCGTCGCCCGGCTCGCGGGGGCCCCGGAGGCGGACGCAGCCGTCGCGCTCGACGCGGACGGCCGCCGGCAGTGGCTCCTCGGCGCCTACCGGCGGGCCGCGCTGGCGGGCGCGCTCGACGCGCTGCGGCCCGGCGGCGTCCGGGACCGCTCGGTGCGCTCGCTCGTCGCGCCGCTGTCCGCCGTGGCGGTGCCCGCCGGAGGGGCCGCGGCCGACGCGGACACCTGGCAGGATGTGGCGGCGTTCGACGGCGCGAGCGAAGGGAGCGGCCGATGAGCCCGCACGGCACGCCTGGCGCGGACATCTACCGGTGGGTCGGCGCGATCGCGGAGGAGCTGGGCGTCGACCCGGACCTCGTGGACGTCGAGGGCGTGCTCGACCTGGCCCGCGAGGTGGCGGCCGGCGTGGGCCGCCCGGCGGTGCCCCTCACCTCGTTCATCGCGGGCTGCGCGGTGGGCGCCGGCGTGCTCACGGCCGACGGCGGCCGCGCCGCGTTCGCGGACGTCGCGGCGCGCGTCACGGCGAGCGCCCGCGCGTGGTCGCCCGAGGGGCCGCGGTGATCACCGTCCGGTACTTCGCGGGCGCCGCCGAGGCCGCCGGGGTCGAGAGCGAGCAGGTCGCGGCCGCGACGCGCGCGGAGCTCCGCGCGGCGCTCCTGGCGCGGCACGACCGGCTCGCCGGCGTGCTCGAGCGGTGCGCGCTCCTCGCCGACGGCGTGCGGCTCGACGACGACGCCGCCCCCGTGCCCGCCGGCGCGACCGTCGACGTGCTGCCGCCCTTCGCGGGCGGCTGAGCGGGCTGAGCGGCTAGCCGCCGATCGCGCTCATCGGCCGGTCGGGCTGCAGGAAGGCCGGGTCGTCGATGTCGTGCCCGGCCTTCTTGGCGGCGAGGCACGCGCGGAAGGCGGCCTCGAGCGCGGCGTCGTCGGCGCCCTCGCGGACGAGGCTGCGCAGGTCGGTCTCGGCGCGGGCGAACAGGCACGCGCGGAGCTGGCCGTCGGCGGTCAGCCGCACCCGGTCGCACGCCCCGCAGAACGGCGCGGTGACCGAGGCGATGACGCCCACGGTGGCGGGCCCGCCGTCGACGTGCCACAGCTCCGCGGGCGCGGAACCGCGGCCGGGCACCTCGGTGAGCGTGAACGCCGCGCGGAGCCGCTCGAGGATCTCGGCCTGCGTGACCATCGCGCGCCGGTCCCACGTGTGGCCGGGGTCGAGCGGCATCTGCTCGATGAACCGCATCTGGTAGCCCCGCTCGACGGCGAACCGCACGAGGTCCACCACCTCGTCGTCGTTCACCCCGCGCATGACGACGGCGTTGAGCTTCACCGGGTGCAGCCCCGCGGCGTCCGCGGCCGCGATGCCGGCGAGCGTGGCCTCGAGCCGGTCGCGCCGGGTCAGCGTGCGGAACGTCTCGCGGCGGAGCGTGTCGAGACTGACGTTGACGCGGGCGAGCCCGGCCTCGCGCAGCGGCGCGGCGAGCGCGGGCAGCCGCAGGCCGTTCGTCGTGAGGGAGACCTCGGGGGGCCCGTCGGGGCCGTCCAGCGCGGCGAGCCGCCGCACCACCTCGACCGCGTCGGGGCGCAGCAGGGGCTCGCCGCCCGTGAGCCGGATCTCCGTGATCCCGAGGCCGACGGCGACCCGCGCGATCCGCACGATCTCGTCGGTGGTCAGCATCGTCGGGCCCGGCAGCCACGGCACGCCCTCGGCGGGCATGCAGTACGTGCAGCGCAGCGAGCACCTGTCCGTCAGGGAGATGCGCAGGTCCCGGTGGACCCGGCCGAACCGGTCGACGAGCGGGGGGCGCCCGGCGCCGCTGCGGGGGCCGCTCACGTCAGCCCCACCCAGACGTGCGCGCCGTCGGCGAGGACCTCGCGCTTCCAGACGGGCAGCTCGGCCTTGACGGCCTCCACGAGGTCCCGGCAGACGGCGAACGCGAGCTCGCGGTGCGCGGTCGCGACCGCGGCGACGAGCGCGGGCTCGCCCACGCCGAGGCGGCCGACCCGGTGGCTCAGCGCCACGCCGAGGACGCCGTCGCGGGCGCGGGCCGCGGCGGCGAGGCGCTCGAGGACCGCTGGCGCGTCCGGGTGGGCGGAGTACTCGAGCGCCACGACCTCGCCGGCGACGCCCGGGTCGTGGTCGCGCACCTGGCCGACGAAGGTCGCCACGGCGCCCGCGCGCGGGTCGGCGACCGCCGCGAGGTGGTCCGCGACCGACAGCGGGGCGTCGCTGAGCCGCGCGAGCACGCCCGCGCCGGCCGGAGTGCGGCTGCCGGCGGGACGCTCGCCGCCGGTGTGGTCGCCGCCGGTGTGGTCGCCGCCGGTGTGGTCGCCGCCGGTGTGGTTGCCGCCGTGCTCGCCGCCCGCGTGGTCGCCCCCGGCGACCTGGTCGAGCAGGTGGGGGAGCAGGGGCAGCAGGACGCGCAGCCCGTCGGCCACCCCGCCGGGGCTGCCGGGCAGGTTGACGACGACGGCGCCGTCCGCCGTCACGCCCGCGAGCCCCCGCGAGAGCACGGCCGTGGGGACGGCGTCGGCCGACGCGCGGCGCAGCGCCTCGGCGAGGCCGGGCACCTCCCGGGCCAGGACCGGACGCGTGCCCTCGGGCGTCTCGTCCCGAGGCCCGACGCCGGTACCGCCGCTGGTCACGACGACCCGCGCGCCGGCCGCGAGCGCGTCGGCGAGGGCCCGCGCCACGGAGGCGGCGCCGTCGGGCACGACGACGCGGGTGGGGGCGAGGCCGGCCTCGGCGAGGAGGGCCTCGGCCACCGGGCCCGAGCGGTCCTCGGCGCGCCCGGCCGCGCAGCGGTCCGACACGACGACGACCGCCGCGGGCGTCCGGGCGGGGGGCGCCGCGGCCCGCGCGGGCTCTCGGGCGTCGGGCATCGCACCTCCTCGATCCCGCCACGCTACCCACCGAAGGTCCCTGGCTGCGCGGCGGGGGACCGGGAATACTCCCGGGCATGGCCGAGGCGTCGACGGGTCGCACGCTCGCGTCCGCGAGCCGCCTGGCGATCCTCCAGCTCCTGCGCGAGCGCGCCGAGCCGGTGGGCGTCCAGGAGGTCGCGGACGCGACGGGCCTGCACCCCAACACGGCGCGTGAGCACCTGGACCGGCTCGTGGCCGCGCGCTTCGTCGAGCGGACCGCCGAGCGGCGCGGCACCCCGGGCCGGCCGCGCTGGCGGTACGCGCTCGTGCGGCGCCCGGCCGCCGCCGGCGCGGACGAGCTCTTCCGCCGCGCGTACCTGGCCGCGCCCCCCTCCTGGGAGCCCGCGGACCCCGACGCCCGGCGCCAGGTGGCGGCCCTCGAGCTGCACCTCGACGACCTCGGCTTCGACCCGGAGCTCGAGCCCGCGACGGAGACCGTCCACCTGCGCCGCTGCCCGTACGCCGCCCTCGCGCGCGAGCGGACCGAGCTCATGTGCCAGGTGCACCTCGAGCTCGTGCGGGACGTCCTCGAGGTCGAGGGCGGGCCCGTGACGGCCGAGCGGCTCGAGCCGTTCGTCGGCCCGCAGCACTGCCTGCTGCACCTGCGGGGTCTCTGAGCCGACCACCGGCGCCCGCGAAGAGGTGGCCCGGCCCCGGCGCCCGCGGGGCGGCCCTACCCCGGCACCCGCGCAGGGGCGGCCCTACCCCGGCACCCGCGCGGGGGCGGCGCGGGATCGCCCGTCGCTCGCCGTCGGCCCCCGCGGGCCGCCTCCTCGCGGCCCTCCTCACCCGACACGCCGACCCCCGACACGCCGACCCCGGGGGAGTTTTCACGGCACGGACCGGTGTCTGCTCTCGCTATTCGTCGCCAGACTGGCCAGGATGGCGGCGGGGGCATCGCCGCCCCGGCGACGGAGGAGTCATGGCGATCTTCAGGCC
>JAAZAC010000213.1 GCA_012514545.1 Actinomycetales bacterium
CGGTCCAGCGCCGGTCGGGCGCCTCTCGCGTAGACCTTGGTGACGTCCTCGAAGCGGATCACGCGGTCCTCGCGGTCGGGGCGGCGACGCCGGGCAGGCGCCGAGGCGGTCGTGGGACGACCACCCGCTCGCGAGCGTAGGCACGCCGCCGGGCCGCCCCGTCGGGGACACGCCGCCGGTGACCGGCCTCACAGGCGGGGCGCGAGCGCAGGTCCGCGTGGAATCGGGCGCTTTCGCCCGGTTCGGGGCGTGCCCCGCCGCCCGACGGCGGCCGCCCGCCGTCCCGGGGGACCGGCCTCAGTTCTGCGCGGCCTCGAGCGCCTGGCGGCGGCGCCAGCGGATGCCGGCCTCGATGAAGCCGTCGATGTCGCCGTCGAACACGGCCGAGGGGTTGCCGACCTCGTACTCGGTCCGCAGGTCCTTGACCATCTGGTACGGCTGCAGGACGTACGAGCGCATCTGGTCGCCCCAGCTCGCCTTGATGTCGCCCGCGAGCTCCTTCTTCTGCGCGCGCTCCTCCTCCTGGCGCAGGAGCAGCAGGCGGGACTGGAGGACGCGCAGCGCGGCGGCCCGGTTCTGGATCTGGCTCTTCTCGTTCTGCATCGACACGACGATGCCCGTGGGGATGTGGGTCATCCGCACCGCGGAGTCGGTCGTGTTGACGGACTGCCCGCCGGGGCCGGAGGAGCGGAAGACGTCGATCTTCAGCTCGTGCTCCGGGATCTCGATGTGGTCGGTCTGCTCGATGAGCGGCACGACCTCCACGGCGGCGAACGACGTCTGGCGGCGGCCCTGGTTGTCGAAGGGGGAGATCCGCACGAGGCGGTGCGTGCCGGCCTCGACGGACAGCGTCCCGTAGGCGTAGGGGGCCTTGACCTCGAAGGTGGCCGACTTGATGCCGGCCTCCTCGGCGTAGGAGGTGTCGAGGACCGTCGTCGGGTAGCCGTGGCGCTCGGCCCACCGCAGGTACATGCGCAGGAGCATCTCGGCGAAGTCGGCGGCGTCGACGCCGCCCGCGCCGGCCCGGATCGTGACGACGGCCTCGCGCTCGTCGTACTCGCCGGAGAGGAGCGTGCGGACCTCGAGCGCGCCGAGGTCGGTGCGCAGGGAGGCGAGCTCGGCCTCGGCGTCGGCGAGCGTCGTCGCGCGCTCGGGGTCGTCCTCGGCGGCGTCCATCGCCATCTCGACGAGCACCTCGAGGTCGTCGAGCCGGCGGCCGAGGGACTCCACGCGCTCGAGCTCGTTCTGGGCGTGGGAGAGGGCGGAGGTCACCTTCTGGGCGGCGTCCGGGTCGTCCCAGAGGTCGGGCGCGGAGGCCTGCTCGGACAGCTCCGCGATGCGCGCGCACAGGGCCTCGGGGTCGCTCACGGCGCGGATGGTCCCGAGGGTGCTGCGCAGGGCGGCGATCTCGGCGGGGAAGTCTGTGGCCACGACCGTCCAGGCTACCGCCCCTGGCCCCGGCGGCCCGCGGGCGGGGCGGGGGACGCCGTCGGGCGCCCGCCCGAGGGCTCCTCGGGAGCCCGGGGGAAGGGGCCGGCGACGGCGGGCGGGCGCCGTCGTGGCCCGCGACCGCCGTCCGGGTGACGACCGTCCGGGTGAGGTTTCTTGAGCGCTCATGCTCAGGCGGAGAGGTCGAGACCTTTTTGTAACCAACTCGTGACCGCCCCCCCTGTCGGGCCCGGTGGGAGCGCGACTACATTGTGGGAGCGCTCCAACGTGGGAGCGCACCCACAGCCACCAAAGGGGATATGGCATGAAGTGGTCTCGAACCCGGTCCGCGAAGTTCCTCGCGGTCGGTGCAGCAGCTGCTCTCCTCCTCGCCGCGTGTGGCGGCGACAACGAGGAGCCCGGAGGCGGGGACGACACGTCGGCTCCCGAGCAGAACGACGAACCCGTCACCATCACCATCACGACGTTCGGCACCTTCGGGTACGAGGAGCTCTACGAGGAGTACATGGAGCTTCACCCGAACGTGACGATCGAGGCGACGAACATCGACACCGGCGGCAACGCCCGTACCGACACCTTCACCAAGATCGCCGCGGGCTCCGGCCTCACGGACATCGTGGCGCTCGAGGAGGGCTGGCTCGGCGCGATCATGGAGGTCTCGGACGCGTTCGAGGACCTGCGTGACTACGGCATCGAGGACCGGGCGAGCGACTGGCTCGACTGGAAGTACCAGCAGGCCACGGACCCGGACGGCCGGGTCATCGGCTACGGCACGGACATCGGCCCCGAGGGCATCTGCTACCGCGCCGACCTGCTCCGTGAGGCCGGCATCGGCAGCACCCGCGAGGAGGTCGCCGCCGCGCTCGAGGGCGACTGGGCCCACTTCTTCGACGTCGGCCGTCAGTACCGCGAGGCGACCGGCAAGGCGTGGTTCGACCACTCCGGCTTCGTCTGGAACGGCATCGTGAACCAGATGGAGGAGGGCTACTACACCGCCGACGGTGAGCTCAACGTCGAGAACAACGCCGAGCTCCGCGAGGCGTTCGACGTGCTCGCCGACGCCGTCGCCGACGGTCTCTCCGCCGCCCAGGCGGCGTGGGACTGGAACGGCGGTCAGTCGTTCGTCGACGGCACCTTCGCCACCTTCGTCTGCCCGGGCTGGATGCTCGGTGTCATCGAGGGCAACGCCGAGGCCGGTGCCGAGGCGGCCGGCATCTCGCTCGACGACGTCGAGTGGGACTTCGCGGACGTCTTCCCGGGTGGCGCGGCGAACTGGGGCGGCTCCTTCCTCGCCATCTCCGCGACCTCGCAGGTCAAGGAGCAGGCGGCGGCGCTCGCCGACTGGCTGACCCAGCCGGAGCAGCAGCTCAAGCAGTTCGAGGCGGCGGGCACGTTCCCGAGCACGATCGCCGCGGCGCAGGAGCTGGCCGCCAACCCGACCCCGCGTCCGTTCTTCAACGACGCGCCGGTCGGCCAGATCCTCGCCAGCCGGGCCGAGGGCGTGCGCGCCCAGTTCAAGGGCCCGGACGACTCCGTGATCCAGGAGAACGTCTTCGGTCCTGCGCTCCAGGCGCTCGACCAGGGCACGGCGGACGCCGACGCGGCCTGGGCCCAGGCGATCCAGCTGCTCAACGAGCTGGTCGTCAACAACTAGGTCACTCTCTGTCACGCTAAGGCGTTGGGCCCCCGGGGGTTCCCGGGGGCCCACCGCCTGACAGCCGGAAACGCGACGGGAACAACGATGTCCTCCATGCTCGGGCAGGGCCCACCTGAGGCGGTCGTCGAGACGGAGTGGGCGGAGGCGGAGCGCCGACGCTCGCTCACCTGGCGTCAGCGACTGAGCCGGTTCGACCTCAAGGCCTCTCCGTACCTCTACATCTCACCGTTCTTCATCGTCTTCGGGATCGTCGGGCTCTTCCCGCTCGTGTACACGCTGTACGTGGCGCTGCACGACTGGGACCTGCTCTCCGGCAAGGAGGCGTTCGTCGGGTTCGAGAACTTCGCCTGGGCGCTGGGCGACCAGTTCTTCTGGAACTCGATCGTCAACACGGTCTCGATCTTCCTTCTCTCGACGATCCCGCAGCTCATCGGGGCGCTCGTCATCGCCGCCCTGCTCGACCAGCAGATCCGCGCCAAGACGACGTGGCGGATGGGCGTCCTGCTCCCGTACGTCGTCACGCCCGTGGCCGTCGCGCTGATCTTCTCCAGCGTCTTCCGCAACGCCGGTGACGCGAGCCTCGCGAACAACATCGTCGAGGCGCTCGGCTTCGAGCCGATCGAGTGGAAGCGCGAGCGGCTCCCCAGCCACATCGCCATCGCGACGATGGTGAACTGGCGGTGGACGGGCTACAACGCGCTCATCCTGCTCTCCGCGATGCAGGCGGTGCCGCGCGACCTCTACGAGGCGGCGGCCATCGACGGCGCGGGCGCCATCAAGCGCTTCTTCTCCGTCACCCTGCCGAGCATCCGGCCCACGCTGATCTTCGTCGTCGTCACCGCCACGGTGTACGGCCTGCAGATCTTCGCCGAGCCCCGCCTCTACGACGTGTCCAACGCCGGCGGCATCGGCGGCGCGGACCGGCAGTTCCAGACGACGGTGCTCTACCTGTGGGAGCTCGCGTTCTTCCGGCGGAACTCCGGCCGGGCGTCCGCGGTCGCCTGGCTGCTGTTCCTGCTCATCATCAGCATCGGGCTGATCAACTTCGTCATCAGCAAGCGCCTCGTGGCGGGCGAGGGCGAGAACCAGCTCAGCCGCCGGGAGCGGCGCGCGCTCGCGCGAGCCGAGAAGGACCGGAAGGCGGTGGCCCGATGACCGCGCTCGGTACGAGCCAGCAGGGGGCGCCCTCGGCGATCCCCGTGCCGCAGGAGGAGCCCCGGCGACGCCGGTCGCGCCGCGGGGTGGGCCTCAACAGGCGGCCCGGCTTCGTGGTGTACCTCATCCTCGGGCTGTCGGTGCTGATCTTCGCCTACCCGCTGTGGTGGTCGTTCGTCGTCGCGAGCGGCACGAACGCGACCCGCGGGCAGACGCTGCCGTTCATCCCCGGCCCGAACTTCATGAAGAACGTCAACGCCGTGCTCGAGGCGGTGCCGTTCTGGAAGGCGCTGGGCAACAGCGTCATCGTGTCGACCGTCGTGACGATCTCGGTCGTGACGTTCTCGACCCTGGCCGGCTACGCGTTCGCGAAGCTGCGCTTCAAGGGCCGGGACGGGCTGATGATCTTCGTCATCGCGACGATGGCGATCCCGACGCAGCTCGGCATCATCCCGCTGTTCATGGTCATGCGGACGCTGGGCTGGGTCGGCGACATCAAGGCGGTCATCGTCCCGATGCTCGTGACGGCGTTCGGCGTGTTCCTCATGCGCCAGTACCTCTCGGGGGTCATCCCCGACGAGCTCATCGAGGCCGCCCGCGTCGACGGCTGCAACCAGATCCGCACGTTCTGGAACGTCGCGGTGCCGGCGGCCCGGCCCGCGATGGCGATCCTCGCCCTGTTCACGTTCATGCTCGCGTGGACGGACTTCCTGTGGCCGATGGTCGTGCTGAACGCGCAGAACCCGACGCTGCAGACGGCGCTGGCCAACCTGCAGTCCGGCTACTACATCGACTACTCGATCGTGCTGGCGGGTGCCGTGATGGCCACCATCCCGGTGCTCTTCCTGTACATCGCGGCGGGCAAGCAGCTCATCTCCGGCATCATGGCCGGCGCCGTGAAGGGCTAGCTCGGGGTAGTCGCACGCGTCCTGGTGCGCCGATCCGGCGCGGTGCGCGGGACGAAGACGGGGAGGGGCCCGGACGAGGGGTCCCTCCCCGTCGCCGTGGCGGGGCCCGTCCCGGGCTAGGGGTACGTCTCCGCGCGGGCGCGGGCGGTGACGACGAGCTCGATGCCGTCCGACCACGGCGCGGTGACGACGGTGACCAGGGGGACGTCCGCCACGGCGCGGAGGGTCACCCGCACCGTGCGGGCGTCGTCGGAGGTGGCCTCGACGACGGTCAGTCCGGTGAAGCGCTCGGCCGCGGGTGCCGCGGCGACGTACTCGGTGACGGTGGCGCGGACCTCGTCGGAGTCGAGGGGGAGGGGCGCGTCGGCGGCGTAGTAGGTGTCGACGTCGAGGGCGTCCGCGGCCGCCAGGGCCGCGAGGTCGGCGAGGGCGAGCAGGCGCTTGCGCTCGAGGTGCACGGCCGTCGCCGAGACGACCGCCGCCACGAGCACGATCGCCAGCAGCGCGTACGCGAGGGACAGCACGAGCACCTGGCCGTCCTCGCGCTCGGAGGCGTCCGGTGCCGGGCGCCGCAGTCGCCACGCAGGCCGGGCCGCGCTCATCGGGCCGCCACGTACGTGTCGACCTCGGCCGTCGTCGTCGCGGACACCGGGACGGCGAGCGGCACCACCTCCTGCAGCCAGCCGGGCACGCCGGGCAGGGCGACGTCGACCGACACCGTCACCGTCACCGACGTCCCCGGGGCGAGGCACTCGCCGGCGCACGCCACGTCGACGGCGGTCGGGGCGTCGCGCAGGCCCTGGTCGGCCAGGGCGAGACCGACCGCGGCGGCGACGCGCTCGTCGGCTCCGGTGCCCGTGCGGTCGCCCGCGGACGTCACGACGACGCGGGCGGCCTCCCGCGCGGCCGCGTCCACCGCGAACGTCGCCGCCTGCACCCGGCCGAGCACGAGCACGAGGTAGACGACGGGGACGAGCAGCACGAGCGTGACGCCGAGGAACTCGACGAGCGCGCTGCCCTCGTCGCCCCTCACCGGTCCTCCTGGAGGGCATGCCCCTCCACCGTGAGGACGCCGCCCGGCCCGAGCAGGCCCAGCACCGGCAGGGGGGCCGAGACCGTCACGCGCACGACGTCGAGGCCGTCCACGGTGGTCCGCTCCGCGCGCACGTCCTCGGCGAAGGACGGTGCCAGCGCCGACGCGACGAGCTCGCGGGTCCGCGCGGCCCCGGCCTCGGGGCCGCTGCCGTCGAGCGCCCCGTACCGCGCGCCCTCCGCGGCGCAGTCCACGAGCGTCGCCCGCACGTGCAGCGCCAGCGCGAGCTGCACGACGCCGGCGAACAGCACGGTCGTCAGGATGCCGACGAGGACGAACTCGACGGCCGCGGAACCGGCGTCGGGCGCGACCCCGCGCTCAGCCGCCGAACGACGTGACACGCTCGATCGCCGACGCGAACAGGTCGGTCAGGGCGGGACCGGCGACGGCCCAGATGGCCAGGACCAGGCCGGCCGTCATGAGCGTCACGAGCACCCAGCCGGGCACGTCGCCGCGCTCGCGGTTCGCGTGTGGTGTCACCTTCGCTCCTCGGGACAGGGGCGGCGTCGGGCCGCCCGGGCAGCGGCGGCGTCGGCCGCCTCGGACAGGTCTCACAGGTCGATCCGGAGGGTCGCCAGGCCGGGGAAGACGGCGAACACGACGGTCACCGGCAGCACGAGGAACACCACCGGCACGAGCATCGCGATCTCCTTGCGTCCGCCCGACTCGATGAGCTCGCGCCGACCGGCCTCCCGCGCGTCGTCGGCCTGCGCCCGCAGCACGTCAGCCAGGGGCGTTCCGCGCTCGACCGCCACGGCGATGCCCTCGGTGAAGCGCGTGAGCGCGGGCACTCCCGTGCGCACCGCGAGCCGGTCGAGGGCGACCGCGAGCGGCGTGCCCGCGTGGGCGTCCGCCACCACGCGCCCGATCTCGCCCGCGAGCTCGCCCCGCACGGTCCGCGCGACCCGCTCGAGCGCCCCGAGGGCGCCCTCGCCCGCCGCGACGGCGAGCGCGATGAGCTCGGCGACCGTCGGGAGCTCGGCGAGGAGCCGCCGCTCGCGCTCGCGGATCCGCCGGCCGAGGAGGGCGTCGTGCACGACGACGCCGGCGGCCGTCCCGCCCGCGACGACGGCGAGGGCCGCGGGGACGACGAGGCCGCGCGCCGCGGCGACGGCCAGGGCGAGGGCGAGCCCGCCCGCCGTGCCCAGCGCGGCCGCGACGACCTGCCGCGCCCGGTACTCCTCGACGCCCGTCTCGTCGCCCGCCCGCGCAAGCCGGCGCTCGAGCTCCGCGGTCGGTGAGCCCAGCCGCTCGACCAGGCGGACGGCGTCGCGCATGACGGGGGCCAGCAGGCGCTCGAGGACCGAGGCGGCCGGCGGGGGCTCCGGGGCGGGGCGCAGGTACGGTGCCAGGCGGGCGTCCAGGGTGGGGCGCCGGGCGGCGAGCCGGAGGACGACCCACCACGCCCCCGTGCCCGCGGCGAGCCCGAGGAGCGCACCGAGCGCGGCGGGGCTCACCGCAGCACCCGCCGGTCCTCGGGCAGCCGCCCGACGCGGAGCATGATGCGGTACGCCACGACCGACGACGCGCCACCGACGGCGAGGACCATCGCGCCCGTGGGGGTGTTGTAGGCGGCGACGGCCTCCGGCCGGGACGCGAGGAGCGCGAGGACGACCCACGGCGCCGCGACCGCGACCCGGGCGCCGTTGACCGTCCAGCTCTGCCGGGCCTCGAGCTCGCCGCGCGCCCGCGCGTCGGCGCGCAGGAACCCCGACAGCGTCCGCAGGAGGCGGCCCAGGTCCGTGCCGCCGACCTCCCTGGTGATCCGCAGCGCCTCGACGATCCGGTCGGCCACGGGGTCGGCGAGCTGGGCCTTGAGCAGGTCGAGGCAGTCGGAGAAGCGCCCGCTGGCGCGGTAGTCCTGCGCGAACGCGGCGAACGCCGGGCGCAGCTCGACCGGGCCGCGCTCGCCGACCTGGGCCACCGCCTCGGGCAGGGACATCCCGGCGCGGATCGCCGAGCCCAGGTGGTCGACCACCTCGGGCCACAGCTCGCGCAGGGCCGCGCGGCGCCGTCGGGCACGGGCCCGCACGAGCGCGAGGGGTGCGTACGCGGCCATCGCCGCGAAGCAGGCGGCGATCGCGGGCGCCCGGGTCAGCGCGACGCCGAGGAGCAGCGCTGTCGCGCCGCACGCCGCGCACGCACCCGCGAGGCCACCCGGCGAGACCCCAGGAACGCCCGCCTGCACGAGGAGGTCGGCGAGGTCCGCCGCGCGCCGGCCGCGCCCGCGCCGCGCCGGGCGCGGCGACGTGCACGCCCACAGCACGAGGCACAGGCCCGCGCCCAGGAGCAGCCCCGCGACGACGCCCATCAGCGCCCCAGGAGCGCTGCCAGGTCGATGCCGGCGGCCGCGTACCGCTCGGCGTGCGGCGGGAAGCCGTCGGCCCGGACGAGGACGTCGTCGCGCAGCCGGAACACGTCCGTCGTCTCGACGACGCCGTTCTCCACCCGGCCGGGCACGGCGACGATCTCGCGGGTCCGGCGGCGGCCCCGGTGGTCCATCTCGACGTGCACGACGAGGTCGATCGCGGACGCGACGGTCGGCACGACGAACGCGGCCGTCACGTTCTCCCCGGCCAGGAGCGGCAGGGTGCAGATCTTCACGAGGGCCTCGCGCGCGGAGTTCGCGTGCACCGTGCACATCCCCGGCACGCCTGCGTTGAGCGCGATGAGCATGTCGAGGCTCTCCGCCTCGCGGACCTCGCCGATGATGATGCGCCGCGGCCGCATCCGCAGCGCCTCCTTCACGAGGCGCCGCAGCGTGATCTCCCCGGTGCCCTCGAGGCTCGGCTGGCGGCACTGCAGCGCGACGAGGTCGCGGTGCGCGATGCGCAGCTCGAAGACCTCCTCGCACGTGATGACGCGCTCGCGCGGCGGGATGGCGCCGGCGAGGGCGTTGAGCATGGTCGTCTTGCCGGCCTGGGTGGGCCCGGAGACGAGGACGTTGAGCCCGGCCGCGACCGAGGCGGCGAGGAACCGGGCGGCGGCGGGCGTGAGCGAGCCGAGCGCGACGAGGTCGTCCAGCCGGGTCGCCCGCACGACGTACTTGCGGATGTTCACCGCCCAGTCGGTGCGCGTGACGTCGGGGATGGCGACGTGCAGGCGCTCGCCGCCGGGCAGGCACGCGTCGACGAAGGGGGAGGAGAGGTCGAGCCTGCGGCCGGAGACCTTGAGCATCTGCTCGACGAGGTCCCGCACCTGCTCGGCGGTGAGGATCGTCGGCGTGAGCTCCGCCTCGCCCCGCCGCGCGACGAAGACCTGGTGGGGCGCGTTGATCCAGATCTCCTCGACCTCGGGGTCGTCGAGGTAGGGCTGGAGCGGGCCGAGGCCGCCGACGGCGTCCCGCACCGCCTTGGCGGCCGCCTCCGGGTCGGGCAGCGGGGGCACATGCCCGCGCAGCGACCGCTCGTCGTAGTCGGCGAGAGCGTCGCGGACGAGCGCGTCCAGCGTCTCCGGCTCCCGCAGCGGGTCGACGCCCCGGCGTCGGATGAGCTCACGGACCTCGTGCTCGAGGACTGCGACGCCGTCCACCCACGCCCCCTGCGTCGGCCGAAATCAGGACAGACCGGACTATAGGGGACCGACCGGGAGCCCCGTGGCCGTTGTGGACGACCGATTCCGGGCGTCCCGCCGTGTGGGCAGCGGTCGCCTCAGCCGCCGACGGCGGGGCCGCCCCGCGCGGGAACGCGCGCCATGGCCGCGGCGAGAGCCGTGAGGTCGGGCACGCAGGCGTCCGCGCCGGCGCGCAGCAGCCGGTCGGGGTCGCGGGTCGTCGTCACGCCGATGACGCGCCCGATGCCCGCGGCGCGCGCCGAGGCGACGCCCGCCGCGGTGTCCTCGAACGCCACGAGGCCGGCGGGGTCGAGGCCGAGCGTCGCCGCGCCGAGCCGGTACGGCTCGGGGTCGGGCTTGCCGCGCGCGTAGTCCTCGCCCGCCACCAGCCGCACCACGCCGTCGGGCGTGCCCGCCGGGGCCAGCGCCGTCACGGTCTCCGCGGCCCACGCCCGCCACGCGGAGGTGACGACCGCCGTCGGGAGCCCGGTGCGGACCACCGCGGCGAGCACCTCCGCGGCCCCCGGGACCTCGGCGGGGCGCGCGCCCGCCGCGAGCATGGCCACGAGCTCGGCGATCACGCCGCCCGCCACCGCGTGCGGGTCCTCGCCCGTCCAGGGCCCCTCGAGGCTCGCGAACACCTCGTGGCCGCGCCGCCCCGAGAACTCGTCCAGGACGCCGTCGGGCACCGCCCAGCCCCGGGCGCGGAAGTAGCGCCGGTACGCCTCGGCGTGCAGCGGCTCGCTCAGCACCAGGGTGCCGTCCAGGTCGAGCAGCAGGCCGGCGTCGGGCAGGGCGAGGCGGCCCAGGGCCTCGGCGAGCGCGTCCGACCCCCTCACCGCCACGTCAGCAGGGGCTCGCCCGCGCCCACGCGCGCCCCGACGGCCGGCACCGCGGCGACCTGCTCGGCCGGCGCGTCGAGCGCGACGACGGGGCACACGGGGGAACGCCCGCCGGCCTCGACGTCGGCGGGGCGCCACGTCACGACGACGTCGCCCGCCCGCACCGCGTCGCCCTCCGCGGCGCGCAGCGTGAAGCCCTCGCCGCCGAGCTGCACGGTGTCCAGGCCGAGGTGCACGAGCGCCGCCCGGCCGTCCGACGCGGCCACGACGAACGCGTGCGGATGCACCTTGACGAGCGTGCCGTCGATCGGGGCGACCACGTCGACGTCGCCGTCGCGCACGGGGTCGATCGCGACGCCCGGGCCGACGAGCTGCGCGCCGAACACGGGGTCGGGCACGTCCGCCATCGCGACGACCACCCCGGCCACGGGCGCGCGGACGGTGAGCTCCGGCATCAGCGCAGGTCCTCGATGTCGGACGCGAGCGTGTCCGCCTCGGTGCCGACGATGACCTGCACGACGGTCCCGGCCTGCATGACGGCGATCGCGCCGGCGGCCTTGAGCGCCGCCTGGTCGACGAGCGCCGCGTCCTCGACCTCGACGCGCAGCCGGGTGATGCAGGGCTCCAGGTCGACGATGTTCGCGTCGCCGCCCAGCGCCGCGAGGATCTGCTCTGCCTTGGTCATGGTGTCTCCTTCGCTGGTGAGGGCGGTCGGTCTAGAGGAGGTCCTCGATCTCCGAGGCGATGACGTCGACCTCCGGGCCCATGACGACCTGGACGACGCGCCCCGAGATCATCACGCCGTGGGCGCCGACGGCGCGCAGCGCCTTGGCGTCGACGGCGGCCGGGTCGTGCACCTCCGAGCGCAGGCGGGTGGTGCACGGCTCGATCTCGACGATGTTCGCCACCCCGCCCAGGGCGGCGAGGATCGCCTCGGCCCGGGTGCTGTCGCGTCTGTCGGTCATCGCTCGCCCTTCGTCGTCCGGGGGATGAGGGGGCGCTGCGGCCGGCGCAGCGGCACCCAGAGCACGTAGCGGTCCGCCCGGTAGACCGAGCGGGAGTACACGGTGGCGACCTGGCCCGCGAACGTCCGGCGGGTCAGGCGGAGCACCGCCTTGCCGGGCTCGATGCCCAGGAGCGCGGCGTCCTCGCCGTCGGCCTCGGCTGCCGCGACGACGTCCTCGCCCCAGTCGGGGTCCAGGCCGCGCCGGCGGAGCTCGCCGTACAGGCTCTCCGGCACGCCGTCGTCGAAGAGGCCGGGCACGAGGCGCGTCGGCAGCCAGGACTGCTCGACCGCCATCGGCTCGCCGTCGGCGAGGCGGACCCGGTAGAGGCTGTACACGCGCTCGCCGGGCAGGAGCTCGAGGGCGTCCGCGACGTCGGGGGTGGCGTCGACGATCTCGGAGGCGAGCACCTTCGACGACGGCGTCATGCCGCGCCGCTGCATCTCCTCGTCGAACGAGGACAGGCGGACCTCGAGGTCCACCTTGATGGGGGCGACGAAGGTGCCGCGGCCCTGCTCGCGCACGAGGAGGCCCTCGACCACGAGCGCGTCGACCGCCTGGCGCACGGTCATCCGGGACACGCCGAACTGCTCGCACAGGATGCGCTCGGAGGGGATGGGGTCGCCGACCGCGAGCTCGTGGGTCACGAGCGAGCGCAGGTGGTCGCGCACCTTGACGTACTTCAGGCCCTGGCCGGCCACGGGCGTCCTTCCTCGAGCGGGCTCGTCGTCGAGCCGGTTCACCGACGTGATCAAGGATGCCCTCGCGGGCGCCCTTGACAGCGCCGAACGCATTCCACCATGCTCACGCGCAACTGGTCCAGACATCTAGCGCACTGTCACCCGCGCGCCGTCCACGGACGGCAGGGGGCGACGGCGCACGGAGCCTGACCGGGGCGCCGGGGCCCACCGGCGCGTCCTCCCCAACGACGAGGAGTCTGCCTCCGATGACCGCGACCACCGCGCCGACAGTCCGTGAGAAGCGGCGCATCCCGGGCCTGGCGCAGCTGCAGCGCATGGGCCGCTCGCTCATGCTCCCCATCGCGTCCCTGCCCGCCGCGGCCCTCCTGCTGCGGCTCGGGCAGGCCGACATGCTCGGCGCCGACGGCCTGGCCGGCGCGTGGGGCGACTGGCTGCTGCCCGTCGCCGACGTGCTCGGTGCCGCCGGCAACGCCCTGTTCTCGAACCTGCCCGTGATCTTCGCCGTCGGCGTCGCCATCGGGTACGCGCGCAAGTCCGACGGCTCGACGGGCCTCGCGGCGCTCATCGGCTACCTGGTCTTCAAGGGCGTCAGCGACGTGCTGTCCCCGTACTTCCTCGGCCGCGCGGGCGAGGGCGAGACCCAGGAGCTCATCAACTACGGCGTGCTCGGCGGCATCGTCATGGGCATCGTCACCGCGCTGCTCTACCAGCGCTACTACCGGATCAAGCTGCCCGCCTACCTCGCGTTCTTCGGCGGCCGTCGGTTCGTGCCGATCATCACCGCGTTCACCGCCGTGTTCGTCGCGCTCATCGGTGCGGTCATCTACCCGGCGTTCGACACCGGCCTGACCGCGGTCAGCGACTGGGTCACCGGCTCGGCCGTGCTCGGCGGCTTCGTGTTCGGCACGCTCAACCGGCTCCTCGTGCCGATCGGCCTGCACCACCTGCTCAACTCCGTGCCGTGGTTCCAGTTCGGCGAGTACACCGCCGCCGACGGCTCCGTCGCCCACGGCGACATCTTCCGGTTCCTCGCCGGTGACCCGACCGCGGGCATCTTCCAGGCCGGCTTCTTCCCGATCATGATGTTCGCGCTGCCCGCCGCGGCGCTCGCCATGGTGCACACCGCCAAGTCGAGCAAGCGCAAGGTCGTCGCGGGCATCATGGGCTCCGCCGCGCTGGTCTCGTTCGTCACCGGCGTCACCGAGCCGCTCGAGTTCGCGTTCGTGTACGTGGCGTACCCGCTGTACGTCATCCACGCGGTGCTCACGGGCACCTCGCTGGCCCTGGTCAACGCGCTCGACGTGCGCAGCGGCTTCGGGTTCTCGGCGGGCGTCATCGACTACCTGCTGAACTTCCGGATCGCCGAGCAGCCGCTCCTGCTCATCCTCATCGGGCTCGGCTACGGCGTCGTCTACTACTTCCTCTTCCGGTTCGTCATCACGCGGTGGAACCTGCGGACGCCGGGCCGCGAGGAGGAGGGCGCCGAGATGGACTCGACGAACGTCCTCGTGGACCAGCCGACCGACGACGGCGACAAGCCGGCTCGGGCGACGACGGCCGGCTCGGCGTCGGGCGGGGACGCGGCCCCGGCCACGAGCTGACGGCAGCGCCGCCGCGGGCGGGCCGGGGGCGGCCCGTCCGCGGCGGCGTCGTGCTCGCAGCCGCCGTGCCAGGGGCTGGGTGCCCGTGGGCGTGGGCGCCCGGGAGGCGCGGGCGGTGCCCCGCCGCGGCTCAGGCGGCCGGCCTCAGGCGGCGGCCTCAGGCGGCCGGCTCGGGCGCGGTGAGGTAGGCGGCGAGGGCGTCGAGCGCCGCCTCGGCGTCGGGCCCCTCGGCGGCGAGGACGACGTCGTCGCCCGCCCGCGCGCCGAGCGTCATGACGGACAGGATGCTGGCGGCCGGCACGGGGTCGCCGTCGGGGCGGCGGATGGTGACGGGGCAGGGCTGCTCGCCGGCGAGCTTGACGAAGAGCGCGGCCGGGCGGGCGTGGAGCCCCTCCGCGATGGCGACGGTGACGCGGCGCTCGGGCACGACCCCTCCCGGGTGGTCAGACTGGTCTAGACCACCGACGCTAGCACCTCGGCGGCGCCGCGCGCACCAGCGGTCCGTCGGGCGGGCGGCTCGGTGTGGGGCTGCTCGGCGTGGGGCTGCTCGGCGTGGGGCTACTCGGCCTGGGGCTGCTGAGTGCCCTGCGGTGCGGGCGGGGCGGGCGGCGCCTGCGTCGCGGGGGGCGCCTCGGGCGCGGGGGCACCCGGCGCACCGGGCGCGGGCGGCCAGCCGTACGCCGTCGGCGGGACCTGCGGACGCGGCCGGGCGGGCCGGACCCGGCGGTACAGCCGGCGGGCCCAGAGCGCGAGCGCGACGACCACGGCCGCGAAGACGAGCCAGGGGAGCAGCGCGCCGATGACGGCCAGCGCGCCCGCCCCGAAGTCGAGGAACGCCTCCCAGCCGTTGCGCAGCCCGCCGAGGAACCCCGGGCGCTGCTCGCGCGGCTTCGCCTGCGGGACGTCGTCGGGCACCACGACGTCGACGGTGAGCGTCGACATCGACACCTGGTCCTCGAGGACCGCCTGCTGGCTGAGGAGCTGCTCGAGCTGGGACTGCCGGTCGGTGAGCATCTGCTCCGCGCGCACGAGGTCGTCCGCCGAGGACGCCCGGGCCAGCAGGTCCTCCATGCGCTCGACCGACATCTCGACGGCGCGGATCCGCGCGGCCAGGTCGCGGACCGTCATCGTCACGTCGGTCCGCTCGAGGCTGACGTGCTCGACCTTGCCGACGTCGGCCAGCCGGCCGAGCGCGGTGCCCACCTCGCGCGACGGGATGCGCAGCACGAGCTGCGCCCACGGGTCCACCGTGTCGGACCCCGCCTGGAGGCGCTCGCCCTCGAGCCAGCCGCCCATCCGCTCGACCATGGTGACGATCTCGTCCGCCGCGGCGAGCGGGTCCTCCGCGCTCACGGTGACGTCGCCCGTGGTGATGATCGAGCGGTTGCTGCTGCCGGCGTCGAAGCCGCCGCCGAGGTTGACCTCCCCGTCGTCGGCCGCGCCCTCGGGGGCGGCGGCGGGGGCCTCGTCGGCGACGGCGCCGGAGTCCGCCGACTGCTGGGCGCTGCACGCCGTGAGCACCAGCGCCAGCGCGCCGATGGTGAGCCACGTCCTCGTGGGGGTTCGCATGGCCGCCACGGTAGGCACGCGGCGGCCCCCGCGTGGGCCGTTTCGCGTGATCGTTACCGAGCGCCGGCGATCGTGACCGATCCGGGATCGCCTCGTGATCATGGCCGACCACGGCCGTGACCCCGCCGCGGCGATCTCACCCGGGGCGGTCGTGCCGTCCCGCGGCGGGCGCGCCGTAGGGTGGGCCGGTGGACGTCCCGGCCGTCGCCCTGCGGGGGCTCGTCAAGCGCTTCGGCCGCACCGTCGCCGTCGACCACCTCGACCTGGACATCCCCGCGGGCTCGTTCTACGGCATCGTCGGGCCCAACGGCGCGGGCAAGACGACCACCCTCTCCATGGCGACCGGCCTCCTCGTGCCCGACGGCGGCCGGGCCCTCGTGCACGGCGTCGACGTGTGGGCGGAGCCGACGGTGGCGGCCCCGCTCATCGGCGTCCTGCCCGACGGCCTGCGCCTCTTCGACCGGCTCACCGGGCCCGAGCTCATTTCCTACGCCGGCCTGCTGCGGCGCATCGCGCCCGACGTCGTCGCCGCTCGCCGGGACGACCTCATCGCCGCGCTCGACCTGCACGTCGCGGGCTCGACGCTCGTCGCGGACTACTCCGCGGGCATGACGAAGAAGGTCGCGCTGGCGTGCGCCCTCGTGCACGCGCCGCGGGTGCTCGTGCTCGACGAGCCGTTCGAGGCCGTCGACCCCGTGTCGGCCGCAGGCATCCGCGCGATCCTCCAGCGCTTCGTCGACGCCGGCGGCACCGTCGTCATGTCCAGCCACGTCATGGCGCTCGTCGAGCGCACGTGCACGCACGTCGCCGTCGTCGGGGCGGGCCGCGTCGTCGCGGCCGGGTCGCTCGACGAGGTCCGCGGCGGCCAGGACCTGGAGAGCCGGTTCGTCGGGCTCCTCGGCGGGCCCGCCCAGACCCCGGAGCTGTCGTGGTTGCGACCCTCGTCCGGCTGAGGCTGCGGATCCTCGGGCACGCGCTGCGCCGCGACACGTGGCGGCTCGTGCTGCTGATCCTCGGGCTGCTGTGGGGGCTCTCGCTCCTGCCGGGGCTCGCCGGCGCGATGCTCTGGCTCGCGCGCGAGCCCGCCGAGTTCGCCACGGAGATCCTCGTCGTCGCCGGGTCGCTCGTCGTCGCGGGGTGGGCGGTCGTGCCGCTCCTCGTGCCCGGCATGGACGACTCGCTCGACATCAGCCGGTTCGCCACGGCCGGGCAGCCGGCCCGCCGGCTCGCGCCCGGCCTGCTCGTCGCGGGCGCCCTCACCGTCCCCACGCTGGTCACGGCCGGGGCGACGGCGGCGCCGCTGCTCATCTGGCTGCGCCACGGCACCGCGGCGTCGCTGACCGCCGTCGCCGGGGCCGTGCTCGCCGTCGTCACCTGCCTCCTCGCGGCGCGCATCGCCACGGGCGTCTCCGCGCGGGTCCTCGCCTCCCGCCGGGCGCGCGAGGTCGGCGCGACGGTCGGGGTCCTCCTCGCGGTCCTCGCGGTGCCCGGCGTCGTCGCCCTCGGCTCGCTCGGGCTCGAGGGCGCGCTGGAGAAGGTGCCCACCGTCGCGCGCGTGCTCGGCTGGACGCCGCTCGGCGCGCCGTTCGCCGCGCCCCTCGCGGCCGCGGAGGGCTCGCTCGGCGAGGCCCTCGCGCGCCTGGGGGTCGCGCTCGCCGGGATCGGTGCGGCCTTCGCGCTCTGGGTCCACCTGCTGGGGCGCGCGCTCCGGCGCCCGGTGTCCCGCGGGGGCGCGGCCCGCCGCCGCGCGGACCGGATCGTCCGCGGGCTGCGGCGCCTGCCGCGGCGGCCCGGCCTCCTCGCGACGCTCGCCGTGGCCCGCCGCGGCGCCCGCTACTGGAGCGCCGACCCGCGCTACCTCAGCGCGCTCCTCGGGGCGGTGGTCACGCCGGCGCTCGTCGTGGTCCTGGGCTCGGCGATCTCGGACACGCCCGGGACGGTCGCGCTCGGCGCCGGCGCGTTCGTGGGCGGCACGCTCGGCTGGGGCCGGCACAACGACGTCGCCTACGACGGCAGCGCCTTCTGGCTGCACGTCGCCGCGCGGGTCCCGGGGTGGGCCGACCGGCTCGGCCGCACGCTCGCCACGCTCGTCTGGGCGCTGCCGGTGACGCTCGCCGCGGGCGTCGCCGGGGTCGCGCTGAGCGGCCGGTGGGACGTCGCGCCCGCCGCGCTCGGCGCCGCCGTCGGCCTGCTGCTCGGCGGGCTCGGGGTGTCGGCGGTCGCCAGCGCCACCCTCCCGTACCCGGTGCCCGAGGCCGGTGCGAACCCGTTCGCCGCGCAGATCGGCGGCGTCGGGGCCTCGCTCGTCGCGCAGGTCGCCACGTCCACCGCCACGTTCCTCGTCTGCTCCCCGGTGCTGGCCCTCGCGGCGCTCACCGTGTGGCGGGAGCCGCGGCTCGGCGGGGCGACCCTCGCCGTCGGCGTGGTCGGGGGCGTCGTGGCGCTCGCCCTGGGCATCGTCCTGGGCGGCCGCCTGTACGACGAGCGGGCCCCGCGGCTGCTCGCCCGACTCACCTGAGCTCGTGCCTAGACTCGCCGCATGAGCGACCCGACGCCGCACCCCGCCCCGTCCGTCGCGCCCGAGCGCGCCCCCGAGCAGCCCGCCGGCCCCGGCCCGGCGACGGGTGTGCTCGAGCGGACCGAGGTCCGCGAGGAGGTCGAGCCGGGGGACCACGAGCGCTTCGCGCACTACGTGCGCAAGGAGAAGATCCTCGAGTCCGCCCTCTCCGGCGCGCCCGTCATCGCGCTGTGCGGCAAGGTCTGGGTGCCCGGGCGCGACCCGAACAAGTTCCCCGTCTGCCCCGTCTGCAAGGAGATCTACGAGGGGCTGCGGCCCGGCGGCGACGACGGCGACGCGCCGCAGTGACGGCGCCGCGGTGAGCGGCCGCCGAGCCGGTCGCGTCGCGCGTCGCGGCCAGGTGGCGCCACGTGTCGCGGCACGTGTCGCGGCGCGGTCGGCCGCGCCTGAGGCGGCCCGCCGAGGACCGTCCTGAGGGCCCTCCGGAGGCGCATTTCTCACGGTCTCGCCGTGGCCCCTGCCGGGCGAAAGCCACAATCCTCGCGGACCTCTCAAGGTGCGCGATCCCCGGGTCACTGTCAGCCTGGACGCAACAAGACCACCCCTCGGGGTGGCCGACCCGAAGGGAATTCACATGCCAGCGTGGCTGCTCATCCTCATCGTCGGTGTCCTGCTGCTCATCTTCGGCGTGGCCGTGGAGGCCGCGAAGTTCCTCATCTGGCTCGGGATCATCGTGCTGGTCGTCAGCCTGATCATCGGCCTGCTGGGGCGTGGCCGGCGGACAACCGTCTAGCCGCTTCGCTCGCCCGGCGCCCGGGGACGTCCTCCGTCCCCGGGCGCCCGTGCGTCCGGGCCCCGTGTGGCTCGCCCCGTCCTCAGATCCGCACGGTGACCGTGGGCAGCGCCGGGTCGCCCGCGGACAGGCGCCGCGCCCACGGCGGGAGCTCCGCGCGGGAGGCGCGGTGGCGCTCGGCGGCGAGGGTCACGCCCGAGGCGCCGGTCCACCGCGTGTCGATCGCCCCGCCCTCGACCAGCGGCACGTGCAGCGGCCGCAGGTCGCCGTCGGGCGGCGCCCAGCTCGCCACCGCGTCGTCGTCGCCGGTGATGACGACCTCCTCCACCGCCGTCCCCGACGGGTCCAGCCGGCGCGCGCCGATCTTGCGGCCGCCCAGGCTCGGCTTGTGGGTCGACGCCTTCGCCACGGGCTGCAGCGTCCCGTCCGCGCCCTCGCGGGCGACGAGCTTGTAGACCATCCCGCAGGTGGGCGCGCCGGACCCGGTGACGACCGACGTCCCGACGCCGTAGAAGTCCACGGGGGAGGCGCGCAGGGCCGCGATCGCGTACTCGTCGAGGTCCGAGCTCACGACGATCCGGGTGTCGCGCGCGCCGAGCGCGTCGAGCTGCTCGCGCACCTGCACGGCCAGCGCGACGAGGTCGCCCGAGTCGATCCGCACCGCGCCGAGGTCGGTCCCCGCCACCTCGACGGCGGTCGCCACCCCGCGCTCGACGTCGTACGTGTCGACCAGCAGCGTCGTGCCGATCCCCAGGGAGTCGACCTGCGCCGCGAAGGCCGAGCGCTCGTCGTCGTGCAGGAGGGTGTACGAGTGCGCGGCGGTGCCGATCGTGCGCAGCCCGTACCGGCGGCCCGCCTCGAGGTTGGACGTGCCCGCGAACCCGGCGACGACGGCGGCCCGCGCCGCGGCCACTGCGGCCTCCTCGTGCGCGCGGCGGCTGCCCATCTCCAGGCAGGGCCGGTCGCCCGCGGCGCACGTCATCCGGGACGCGGCCGACGCCACCGCGGAGTCGTAGTTGAGGACGGACAGCACGAGGGTCTCGAGGAGGACGGCGTCGGCGAAGGTGCCCTCCACCACGAGCACGGGTGAGCCGGGGAAGAACACCTCGCCCTCGGCGTAGCCGCTCACCGAGCCCGAGAACCGGTAGCGCGCGAGGTGGTCGATCGTCGCCTTGTCCACGACGCCCTCCCGGGACAGCCAGGACAGCTCCTCGTCGCCGAAGCGGAAGTCCGCGAGGGCCTCGAGGAGCCGGCCCGTGCCGGCGACCACGCCGTAGCGGCGGCCCGGCGGCAGGCGGCGCGTGAAGACCTCGAACACGCAGTGCCGGTGCGCGGTGCCGTCCGCCAGGGCGGCCTGGAGCATGGTCAGCTCGTACCGGTCGGTGAAGAACGCCGTCGACGGGCGGTCCGCGGGCGGGCGGAGCGGGTGGTCGGCGGGTCGGGTCGACGAGTGCGACGGTGCGCTCATGTGCCCACCGTAGGGGGCCCGGCGCGCCCTCCGCCGCGCGCCGCTGCCTACAGTGGAGGCGTGCCGCCCGTCGCACTGCCCGTCGAGGACACCCGCACCGAGGACGAGGCGCGGGTGGCGCCCGACCACGGCTGGACGACCGTCGTCTGGAACGACCCCGTCAACCTCATGAGTTACGTGACGTGGGTGTTCCGCACCTACTTCGGCTACCCGCACGCGCGCGCGGTGCGGCTCATGCTGCGGGTGCACCACGAGGGCCGCGCCGTCGTCTCCCGCGGCAGCCTCGAGGAGATGGAGCGGGACACCCAGGCCATGCACGGCTACGGGCTGTGGGCGACCGTCGAGCCGGCGGGGGCGGGCGACGGCGCCGGCGACGGGCCGGGCGAGGGGACGGGCGCCGGGGCGCCGGGCGACGGATGACGGACTGGACGTTCCGCCCCCTGCCGGACGGCTCGGGCTGGGCGGCCCACCTCGCCGCCGAGGAGCGGGCCGCGCTCGCCGACCTCGTCGACGACGTCGCGGCGCTGCTCGACGAGGGCCGTCCCGCCGCCGAGGACCTGCCGGGGCTGCGGATCGGCACCGGGCCCGTCGAGCCGCCCCGCGACCCGGCCGTGCGCCGCCTGCTGCCCGACGCCTCCCGCGCCGACCCGGACGTGGCCGCCGAGTTCCGCCGGCTCACCGAGGACGACCTGCGCACCACCAAGCTCGACCAGCTCGGCCTGCTGCGGCGCGCGCTGACGGCGGAGGGGCCCGACCTCGTCGTGCGGGCCGCGGACGCCCCGCGCGTGGCGGCCGCGCTCACCGACGTGCGGCTCGTCGTCGCCGAGCGCCTGGGCGTGCGCACGGAGGAGGACGCCGACGCCGTCGTGCGCCTCGCCGTCGCCGGCGGGCCGCTCCACCCGGCGGACCCCGCCACCGTCGCCCGCCGCTACCTCGCCGCCGTGTCCCTGCTGCTCAGCGCCCTGCAGGACTCCCTCGTGGAGGCGATGCTCGCCGCGCTGCCCGACGAGCCGGGTGACGGGCGTCACGGCCCGGACGAGTCCGGCGACTGACGTCCCGCCGCTAGGCTCGCCTGCGTGAACGACGCGCCGATCGGCATCTTCGACTCCGGCGTCGGGGGCCTCACCGTCGCGCGCGCCGTCATCGACCAGCTGCCGAACGAGTCGATCCTCTACATCGGCGACACCGCCAACGGCCCCTACGGGCCGAAGCCGCTCGCGGCCGTGCGGGCGCACGCGCTGGAGGTCATGGACGACCTCGTCGACGCGGGCGTGAAGATGCTGGTCATCGCGTGCAACAGCGCGTCGGCGGCGGTGCTGCGCGACGCGCGCGAGCGGTACACCGGCCGCCGCGGCCTGCCCGTCGTCGAGGTGATCCTCCCGGCCGCCCGCCGCGCCGTGCGGGTCACGCGGACCGGCCGGGTCGGCGTCATCGGCACGCGGGCGACGATCGAGTCGCGCGCCTACGACGACGCGTTCGCCGCCGCCCCGGACCTCGTCCTCACCTCGCAGGCGTGCCCGGAGTTCGTGGAGATGGTCGAGTCGGGCGTCACGTCCGGCCCCGAGGCGATCGCCGTCGCAACACGGCTGCTCGAGCCGGTGCGGGCCGCCGACGTCGACACGCTGGTCCTGGGCTGCACGCACTACCCGCTGCTCACCGGCGTCATCTCCTACGTCATGGGGGAGGACGTCACGCTCGTGTCGAGCGCCGAGGAGACGGCCAAGGACGTCTACCGCACGCTCGTCGCGCACGGGCTCGAGCGGGACCCGCGCGCCGGCCCGCCCCGGCACCGCTTCCTCGCCACCGGCGACGGCGCGGCGTTCGCCGCGCTCGCCCGGCGCTTCCTCGGCCCGGAGGTGGCCGCCGTCGAGCCGGCCGGGACGCTCCGGTGAGGCTCACGGTCGTCGGCTGCTCGGGCTCCCTGGCGGGGCCCGGGTCGGCCGCGTCCTGCTACCTCGTGCAGGCCGACGACGACGCCGGCCGGACCTGGAGCCTCGTCCTCGACCTGGGCAGCGGGGCCCTGGGCGCGCTGCAGCGGTACGTCGAGCCGGACGCGATCGACGCCGTCGGGCTGTCGCACCTGCACCCCGACCACATGGCCGACCTGTGCGGCCTGTACGTCTACCTCAAGTACGCCCCGCGGCCGCTGCGCCGCCGGCAGGTGCCGGTGCACGGCCCGTTCGGGACGCAGTCGCGCGTCGGCGAGGCGTACGGCCTCGAGCCGGGGGAGTCGCTCGGGGACCACCTCCCGGTGCACGTGTGGCAGCCCGGCCGCGCGGTGCAGGTGGGGCCGATGACCGTGGTGCCGGTCGCCGTCGAGCACCCGATCCCCGCCTACGGCGTGCGCGTCACGGGCCCCGCGGAGGACGACCCGGCCCGCCGCGTGACCCTCGGCTACACCGGGGACACGGACGCGTGCCCCGGGGTGGACGCGGTCGCCCGGGACTGCGACCTGCTGCTGGCCGAGGCGGCCTTCGTCGAGGGCCGCGACGTCGTGCGGGGGATCCACCTCACGGGCCGACGCGCGGGCGAGGCGGCCGAGCGCGGCGGCGCCCGCCGGCTCGTGCTCACCCACGTGCCGCCGTGGAACGACCCGGAGGACGCCGTCGCCGAGGCGCGCGCCCTGTACTCCGGGCCCGTGGAGGCCGCGCGGCCCGGGCTCGTCGTCGCGCTCTGACGCCGCCCACTACCCTCGACGGGTGACCCCTCCCGCCCCCGGCCCCGCCCCGACGTCGGCCACCCCGACGACCGCCCCCGCCCCGGCCCGCGCCGACGGCCGCCGCCCCGACGAGCTCCGCCCGGTGACGATCACCCGGAACTGGCTCACCTCGGCCGAGGGCAGCGTCCTCGTCGAGTTCGGCGGCACGCGCGTGCTGTGCGCCGCGTCCTTCACCGAGGGCGTGCCGCGCTGGAAGAAGGGCTCCGGCCAGGGCTGGGTCACCGCGGAGTACGCGATGCTGCCGCGCGCGACGAACACGCGCAGCGAGCGCGAGTCGGTCAAGGGCCGGATCGGCGGCCGCACCCACGAGATCTCGCGCCTCATCGGGCGCTCGCTCCGCGCGGTCACCGACGTCGCCGCGCTCGGGGAGAACACGATCGTCCTGGACTGCGACGTGCTCCAGGCCGACGGCGGGACGCGCACCGCCGCGATCACGGGCGCCTGGGTGGCGCTCGCCGACGCGGTCGCCTGGGCCGTGCGGCAGGGCATCGTCGCGCCCGAGCGCCGCGTGCTGCGGGACTCGGTCGCCGCGGTGAGCGTCGGCATCGTCGACGGCGTCCCCGTGCTCGACCTGCCGTACGTCGAGGACGTCCGCGCCGAGACGGACATGAACGTCGTCGTGACCGGCGGAGGCCAGTTCGTCGAGGTGCAGGGGACGGCGGAGCAGGCGCCGTTCGACCGCGCCGAGCTCGACGTCCTCCTCGACCTCGCCCTCGGCGGCGCCGCCCGGCTCGCGGAGATCCAGCGGGCCGCGCTCGCGGAGGGCTCGCCCGCGTGACCCGGCTCGTCCTCGCGACCGCCAACCGTGGCAAGCTCGCGGAGCTGCGGGCGATCCTCCTGCCGCTCGTGCCCGGCCTCGCCGACGACGACGTGGCGACCTCCGCCGACGTCGGCGCCCCCGACGTCCGCGAGACCGGGGTGACGTTCGCCGAGAACGCGCTGCTGAAGGCGCGCGCCGTGGCGGCGGCGACCGGCCTGCCGGCCGTGGCGGACGACTCCGGGCTGGCCGTCGACGTGCTCGGCGGCGCGCCGGGCGTGTTCTCGGCGCGCTGGGCGGGCCGGCACGGCGACGACGAGGCGAACCTGCGCCTGCTCCTCGCCCAGCTCGCCGACGTGCCGCCCGAGCACCGGGGCGCCCGCTTCGTCTGCGCGGCGGCCCTGGTCACGCCGGACGGGCGCGAGGTCGTCACGCACGGCACGATGCGGGGCCGTCTCACCACGGCCCCGCGCGGCTCCGGCGGCTTCGGCTACGACCCCGTGCTCGAGCCGGACGCGCAGCCCGCGCGGGCGGCGGGCCGGCGGCTCACCAGCGCCGAGCTCACCCCGGAGGAGAAGAACGCGATCTCGCACCGCGGCAAGGCGTTCCGCGCGCTCGCCCCGGCGATCGCGGAGGTGCTGGCCGGGCGGTAGGCGCTCAGGCCATCCGGCCGACGTGCGCCATCGCCTGGCGCAGCAGGTAGGCGTGCCCGGGCGTCATCTCGCGCTGCACGGGCTCGGCGCACGCCTCCTCGGGCGTCAGCCACGTCAGCTCGAGGGCGTCCTGCTGCGGCTGGCAGTCGCCGGCCACCGGCACGACGAACGCGAGCGACACCGCGTGCTGGCGGGGGTCGTGGTACGGGGTGATGCCCGGCGTCGGCAGGTACTCGGCGACGGTGAACGGCTGGGGCGACGGCGGGATCTGGGGCAGGGCCATCGGCCCCAGGTCCTTCTCGAGGTGCCGCACGAGGGCGTCGCGCACGCGCTCGTGGTACATCACCCGGCCGGAGACCACGGACCGCGTGATCTCGCCGACCCCGTTGACGCGGAGCAGGAGGCCGACGGCGATGACGTCGCCGGACTCGTCGACCCGCACGGGCACGGCGTCCACGTAGAGGATCGGGAGGCGGGAACGGACCGCGGCGAGCTCGGCCTCGGTCAGCCACCCCTCGGGCATCGGCTCGAAGTCGGCCGTGTCGGTCATGGGCCGAGCCTATTGCCCCGGCGCCCGCCGCCGGCCGCGGGGCGTCGGCCGGGGGAATACCCGGCGCGCACCGGCGTTGACATCCCCTGGTGGCGCAGCGCCACGACACGGGATCGAAGGGACAGGCATCCATGGCGACGGTCGAGCTCACCGAGGAGACGTTCGAGGAGACGGTCACCGCCGGTGGCATCGTGCTCGTGGACTGGTGGGCGGCCTGGTGCGGGCCGTGCCGCATGTTCGCGCCCGTCTTCGAGGCGTCGTCCGAGAAGCACCCCGACGTCGTCCACGCGAAGGTCGACACCGACGCCGAGCCGAACCTGTCCGCCGCGGCGAGCATCCGCTCGATCCCCACGCTCATGGCGTTCCGGGACGGGATCCTCGTGTTCAACCAGGCCGGCGCGCTCCCGCCCGCCTCGCTCGAGCAGGTCGTGCAGGCCGTGCGCGACCTCGACATGGACAAGGTCCGCGAGCAGCTCGCCGCGCAGAAGGCGGCGCGCACGGCCTGACGGCCCTCAGACGCCCGGCAGGTCCTTGCCGAGGCAGACCGCCGTCGGGTCGCCGACGTGCGGGGGGTAGGCGGGCACGTCCGCATACCCGGCCGCGCGGTACAGCCGCTGGGCCGCGACCTGCGCCGTGCCCGTCTCGAGCACCATCCGCGTGAGGCCGGCCCGCGTCGCGGCCTCCTCCGCGGCGGCGAGCAGCGCCCGAGCGACGCCGCGGCCGCGCGCCGCGGGCCGGACGTACATGCGCCGCAGCTCGCCCACGTCGTCGACGCCGCCGACGTCGTCCTCGCCCGCCGGCCGCGCGTCGGGCGGCAGCCGGCGCACGGCGACGAAGCCGACGGGCTCGCCGTCCGCCGTCGCGAGCAGCGCGGCGACGAGCCCCGCCGCCCCCCGCGCGTCGTACGCCGCGTAGCCGCCGATCGCGGCGACCCGGTCGCGCGACTCGGGGTAGAGGAGCGCGACGTCGTCGAACATCTCCCGCCGCAGGGCGGCCGCGCGCGGGTCGTCCCAGCGGACCGCCTCGAGGAGCACGGACGAACGCTAGCGGGCGGGGCCCCGTGCGGTCGCCTGCCGGCCGTGCGCGAGGCGGGACTCGAACCCGCACGCCCGAAGGCACCAGGACCTAAACCTGGCGCGGCTGCCAGTTACGCCACTCGCGCTCGGTGCCGAGCCTAGGGCCCGACGGCGCCGCGGGGCGAAGGGCCTCAGGCCGTCGGCTCGGGCAGGCCCAGCTCGCGGCGCAGCCGCGCGACGTGCCCGGTGGCCCGGACGTTGTACTGCGCGAGCGCGACGCGTCCCTCGGGGTCGACGACCACCGTCGAGCGGATGACGCCCTCGACCGTCCTGCCGTAGAGCTTCTTCTCCCCGTAGGCGCCGTACGCGACGAGGACCGTCCGGTCGACGTCGGACGCGAGCGGGTACGTCAGGTGCGACTGGGCGGCGAACGCGGCCAGCTTCTCCGGGGTGTCCGGCGAGATGCCGACGACCTCGTAGCCGGCCGCGGCGAGCTCGGGGTGGAGCACCTCGAAGTCCTGCGCCTCGAGCGTGCACCCGGGGGTCATGGCCGCCGGGAAGAAGAAGACGACGACCCCGCGGCCGCGCAGGTCCGCCAGGCGGATCTTCGTGCCGTCCGCGGTGGGGAGCGTGAAGTCGGGGGCGAGGTCGCCGACGGCGAGCTGCGGCATGGTCCTCCTTCTCGGTCGCCCCACCCTACCGGCGCCCGACGGCGTTGCGTGGTGCCCCCGGCCGCTGAGGTAGCGTCGAGCCGTGAGCAGCGAAACCCCCGTTGCGCCGCCCGCCGGGCCCGCCGTCGCGGCCCGGGCGACCGCGCCCGCCGGGTCCGCCGTGCCGGCGAAGCCCGCCGTGCCGGCGAAGCCCGCGGCGCCCGCGGCCGGTGCCCGCGCGACCGAGCGTGACGCTCGCCCGCCGGTCCGGATGCTCCACGACCGCGTGCTCGTCCGGCTCGACCAGGAGTCCGCCGAGCGGCGCTCGGCGTCCGGCATCGTCATCCCCGCGACGGCGTCGATGGCCAAGCGCCTGGCCTGGGGCGTCGTCGTGGCCGCCGGGCAGCACGTGCGCCAGGTCGACGTCGGCGACCGGGTGCTGTTCGACCCGGAGGACCGCGCCGAGGTCGAGCTCGGCGGCGTGCAGTACCTGCTGCTGCGCGAGCGCGACATCCACGGCGTCGCCGAGCCCGAGGACGCCGGCCGCGGCACGGGCCTGTACCTCTAGCCGCCGCGGGCAGATCTCGCGCGTGCAGATCTCGTGAGGGCCGTGCGCACCCGTTGCGCGTCGGCCGTCGCGGTGGTGCAGTGGAACCACGTGGCGCCGGCACGTGGGCCGGTGCCGCCCGTGGGGGACAGCGAGGGGGAGAGCGTGCGCGACACCACGCCGGATCCGGCCGTCGGCGCCGACGAGGCGACGCCGGGCGAGGCCGCCCGGCCCGACGCCGGCCGGGAGGAGCAGGCGAGCGAGGACGTCATGCGGCTGCTCAGCGAGCACGTGCCGCTGACGCTGCTCGCCGACCTCGCCCAGCCGACCGGCCCGGACTCCCCGGAGATCCTCGAGGACGAGGGGCTGCCGGACGTCGCGTGGTGGGAGCCCACGGCCGACGAGGGCGCCGAGGAGCGCTGAGCCGCCGCCCGCGGGCCTCCCGGTCGGCCCGGAGCGGCCCGA
>JAAZAC010000214.1 GCA_012514545.1 Actinomycetales bacterium
GCACGTCGCGCGCGGCCGCCTCGAGCAGCCGGTTCGCGCCCGGGTCGTTCTCGACGGGCGGCACGCCGCGCAGGTGCTGGACCTCGACCTGCACCCGGTACGGCGCGACGACGTGCTCGACCGCCTCGCGGAGCACCGCGCCCGCCTCCTCCCACGCGCGCGGCTCGAGGCAGCGCAGCGTGCCGCGCACCGTGCCCGTCGTCGGGATCGCGTTGCCGGCCGTGCCGGCGTGCACCTGCCCCCACGTGAGGTTGACCCCCGCGCGCGGGTCGAGGCGCCGCCCCAGCACCGCCGGGACCTGCGTGATGACCTGCCCCAGCGCGAACACGACGTCCCCGGTCAGGTGGGGGCGCGACGTGTGCCCGCCCTCCGCCGAGAGGGTCACCGTCACCGGGTCCGAGGCCGCCGTGATCGGCCCCGGCCGCGTGCCCACGCGCCCGACGTCGAGCCGCGGGTCGCAGTGCAGCGCGAAGACCTGCGCGACGCCGTCCATCGCCCCCGCCTCGACGGCCGCGACCGCTCCCCCGGGCTGGACCTCCTCGGCCGCCTGGAACAGGAGGCGGACGCCCGCGGCGAGCACGTCGGGCGTCTCGCGCGCGAGGTCCGCGAGCGCGAGGCCGGCGCCGAGCACCACGGCCGTGTGCACGTCGTGGCCGCACGCGTGCGAGACGCCCGGGACCGTCGAGGCCCACGGCTCGCCGCAGGTGTCCGGCACCGGCAGCGCGTCGAGGTCCGCGCGGAGCGCGACCCGGCGCCGGCCGCTCTCGACGGGGCCGGGGCCGATGTCGCACACCAGCCCCGTGCCCGGCAGCAGCCGCGGCCGCAGCCCGGCCGCGCGCAGGCGCTCCGCGACGACGTCGGTCGTGCGCCGCTCCGTGTGCGCGATCTCCGGGTGCGCGTGCAGGTCCCGGCGCAGCGCGACGAGCTCGTCCGCCCGCGCGGCGACCGCCGCGCGGATGCGCTCGACGACGACGTCGTCGCTGGCCTGGGCCGTGCCGTCCACCCGCCGAGCGTAGCCGGGCCGGTCCGGGCGGGTCAGAGCAGGTCCGGGCGCCGCTCGCGCACGGCCTCGACGACGGCCCGCACCTCCTGGGCGTGCGCGCGGTCGGTGACGAGGACCGCGTCCGGGGTGTCGACGACGACGACGTCGGGCAGGCCGAGCACGGCGACCAGCCGCCCGCCACCGGGCACGACCGTGGCGCCCGCCGCCCGCAGCGCCACGACGAGGTCGGGGTCCCCGAGGGCGCGCACGCCGTCGGCGTCGGCCGGCAGCAGGCCGGCGAGCGAGGCGACGTCGCCGACGTCGTCCCAGGCGAACCGCGCGGGCACGACGGCGACGCCCCCCTCCGCGGCGACCGGCTCCGCGATCGCGTGGTCGATCGCGATCCGCGGCAGGCCGGGCCACACGCGCGACAGCACCTCGGCGCGGCGCGGGGTGTCCCACGCCGCGGCGACCTCGCGCAGCCCGTCGTGCAGCGCGGGGTGCAGGCGGGCGAGGTGGCCGAGCAGCACCTCCGCGCGGGCCACGAACATCCCCGCGTTCCACGTGTACTCGCCCGTGGCGAGGTACGCGGCCGCGGTCGCCGCGTCGGGCTTCTCGGTGAACCCCGCGGCGCGCCGCGCGTCGGGCGCGTCCGGCAGGCCGAGGGGCTCCCCCGAGCGGACGTAGCCGAACGCCGTCGACGGGCCCGTGGCCGCGATGCCCACCGTGGTCACGTAGCCCGTGCGCGCCGCCGCCACGGCCTGCGCCACGGCGTCGGCGAACCCCTCGCCCGTGATGACGTGGTCCGCCGCGAACGACCCCACGACGACGTCGCCCTCGCGCTCGGCGAGCACCGCCGTCGCCAGCCCGATGGCGGCCATCGAGTCGCGGGGGGCCGGCTCGAGCAGGAGCGCGTCGGGCGCGAGGTCGAGCTGGGCGCGGACCGCCGCCGCGTGCGCCTCCCCCGTGACGACGACGACGCCGTCCGGCCCGGCGAGCGGGGCCAGCCGGTCGACGGTCGCCTGCAGGAGGGTGCGGCCGGTCCCGGTCAGGTCGTGCAGGAACTTCGGGGCGCCCGCGCGCGACAGCGGCCACAGCCGGGTCCCGGCGCCCCCGGCCGGCACGATCGCGCGGAACGAGGGCAGCGGGGCGGGAGGGCTGTCGGGCATGGCGCCATCCTGCCAGCGGCGCCCCCCGCGGACGTGATCCGCGTCACGGCCGACGCCCGCCGGACGTCGTAGAGTGACGCCTGTATCTCGACATCGAGGGATCGGCGCCGACGCCGATCGACAGGGTCGTCGAACGGAGGGGTGCAGTGCCCGAGGCACCGGCCGGCACGCTGTACCGCGGGCGCGAGGGCATGTGGTCCTGGCTCGCGCACCGCGTGACCGGCTTCGGCATCTTCTTCTTCCTGCTCGTGCACGTGCTCGACACGGCGCTCGTCCGGGTCTCGCCCGAGGCGTACAACGCCGTCATCGGCACCTACAAGAACCCGATCATGGGCCTCGGTGAGGCGGCCCTCGTCGCGGCGATCGTCTACCACGCCTTCAACGGCATCCGCGTGACGCTCGTGGACTTCTGGTCCGAGGGCCCGCGGTACCACCGGGTCATGCTGTGGATCGTCGTCGGGCTGTGGGTCGTGACCATGGCGTTCTTCCTGCCGCGCCACCTCGGCAACGTCTTCGGGGGGCACTGATGGCCGAGACGACCCCGCTCGTGATCGAGGCCCCGCGCACGCCCGCGCGCCGGCGCACCACGACCCGCACGAACTACGAGCTGTACGGCTGGGTGTTCATGCGCGCGTCCGGCGTCGTGCTCGTCGTGCTGATCTTCGGGCACCTTTTCCTCAACCTCATCGACGGCGACGGCATCAGCGCCATCGACTTCGGCTTCGTGGCCGGCAAGTGGGCGTCCCCCCTGTGGCAGGTGTGGGACCTGCTGATGCTCTGGCTCGCGATGATCCACGGCACCAACGGCGTCCGGACGATCATCAACGACTACGCCGAGCGCACCGGCACCCGGGTCGTGCTCAAGAGCGCGCTGTACCTGGCGTTCACCGTCGTCGTGGTGCTCGGCACGCTCGTGATCTTCACCTTCGACCCCTGCCCCGCGGGCGCGGCGGCCGACCTCCTGCCGTCCTTCTGCCCCCGCTAGGCCCGGCCGACCGACCCCCGAGCTCGTCACCCGACCCGCTCCCCGACCACGGAGGATGAACGTCCCGATGCAGACCCACCAGTACGACGTCGTCATCGTCGGGGCCGGGGGGGCGGGTATGCGGGCGGCCCTCGAGGCGTCCACCCGCGCGCGGACCGCCGTCCTGAGCAAGCTCTACCCCACCCGGTCCCACACCGGCGCGGCGCAGGGCGGCATGTGCGCGGCCCTCGGCAACGTCGAGGAGGACAGCTGGGAGTGGCACACCTTCGACACGGTCAAGGGCGGGGACTACCTCGTCGACCAGGACGCCGCCGAGATCATGGCCAAGGAGGCCATCGAGGCGGTGCTCGACCTCGAGCACATGGGCCTGCCGTTCAACCGCACGCCCGACGGCAAGATCGACCAGCGCCGGTTCGGCGGGCACACCCGCAACCACGGCGAGGCGGCCGTGCGCCGGGCCTGCTACGCGGCCGACCGCACCGGCCACATGATCCTGCAGACCCTCTACCAGCAGTGCGTGAAGAACGAGGTCGCCTTCTTCAACGAGGTGTACGCCCTCGACCTGCTCCTCACCCACGACCTGCTGGCCGGCGACGTGCCCGACGACGAGGAGGTGCGCGTCACCGGCGTCGTCGCCCACGACCTCACGACCGGCGAGCGCCACCTCTTCCGCGCCAAGGCCGTCATCCTCGCGACCGGCGGCGCCGGGAAGATCTACAAGACGACGTCGAACGCGCACACCCTCACCGGCGACGGCATGGCGCTCGCGTTCCGCAAGGGCATCCCGCTCGAGGACATGGAGTTCTTCCAGTTCCACCCGACGGGCCTGGCCGGCCTGGGCATCCTGCTCTCGGAGGCGGCCCGCGGCGAGGGCGGCATCCTGCGCAACAGCACCGGCGAGCGCTTCATGGAGCGGTACGCCCCCACGATCAAGGACCTCGCGCCGCGCGACATGGTCGCCCGCGCGATGGCGAACGAGGTGCGCGAGGGCCGCGGCTGCGGGCCGAACAAGGACTACGTGCTGCTCGACCTCACGCACCTCGAGCCCGCGCACATCGACGCCAAGCTGCCGGACATCACCGAGTTCGCGCGGACCTACCTCGGCGTGGAGCCGTACACCGAGCCCGTGCCCGTCTACCCGACGGCGCACTACGCCATGGGCGGCGTGCCCACCACCGTCCGGGGCGAGGTCCTGCGCAGCAACACGGCCGTCGTCGGCGGCCTGTACGCGGCCGGCGAGGTCGCGTGCGTGTCCGTGCACGGCGCGAACCGGCTCGGCACGAACTCGCTGCTCGACATCAACGTGTTCGGCAAGCGGGCGGGCGTCGCGGCGGCCGAGTACAGCGCCGCCGTCGACCTGCTCGAGCCGGCCGGGCCGGACGGCGGGGAGGGAGCGCCGGACGCCGCCGTCGGCGAGCTCCTCGACCGGCTCCTCGCCGGCTCGGGCGGCGAGCGCGTGGCCACCCTGCGCCGCGAGCTGCAGGAGAGCATGGACGCGGGCGCGCAGGTCTTCCGCACGGCCGAGTCGCTGACGCGGACCCTCGAGACCATCCGGGAGCTCAAGGCGCGCTACGCGGACGTCACCGTCCACGACAAGAGCCGCACGTTCAACACCGACCTCATGGAGGCCGTCGAGCTCGGGTTCCTCCTCGACCTCGCGGAGGTCGTCGTGGTCGGCGCGCTCGCGCGCGAGGAGTCGCGCGGCGGGCACTTCCGCGAGGACTTCCCCCAGCGCGACGACGCGAACTTCCTCAAGCACACGATGGCGTACCTGCGGCGGGCGCCCGACGGCGGCACGCGCATCGAGCTCGGCAGCAAGCCGGTGACCATCACCCGGTACACCCCCATGGAGCGGAAGTACTGATGACGAACGACACCGCCCCCGAGCCGGCCGCCTCGGCGCAGGCCACGTCCGGCGGCGTCGACGCGTTCGACGTGACGCTGCGGATCCGCCGCTACAACCCCGAGTCCGGCGACGCGGCGTACTGGGAGGAGTTCACGGTCCGCGCGCTGCGCACCGACCGGGTGCTCGACGCCCTGCACACGATCAAGTGGGAGGTCGACGGCTCGCTGACCTTCCGCCGGTCGTGCGCGCACGGCATCTGCGGCTCGGACGCCATGCGGATCAACGGCCGCAACCGGCTGGCCTGCAAGGTGCTGCTCAAGGACCTCGACCCGAGCCGGCCGATCACGATCGAGCCCATCAAGGGCCTGCCGGTGGTCAAGGACCTCGTGGTCGACATGGAGCCGTTCTTCGCGTCCTACCGCGAGATCATGCCGTTCCTCATCACGGGCCCGAACGTGCCGACGGCGGAGCGGCGCCAGTCCCCCGCGGAGCGCGCCCGGTACGACGACACCACGAAGTGCATCCTCTGCGCGGCGTGCACCTCGTCGTGCCCGGTGTTCTGGACCGACGGGCAGTACTTCGGCCCGGCCGCCATCGTCAACGCGCACCGGTTCATCTTCGACAGCCGGGACGAGGGCGCCGCCCAGCGCCTCGAGATCCTCAACGACCGCGAGGGCGTGTGGCGCTGCCGCACGATCTTCAACTGCACGGAGGCCTGCCCGCGCGGCATCGAGGTGACGAAGGCGATCCAGGAGGTCAAGCGCGCGATGATCACGCGCGCCGTCTGAGCCTCGTTCCGTCCGGCCGCCCGCCTTCCCCATCCCTCTCAAGTGGAGCGTCGTGGCGCCAGATCGCTCCACTTGAGGCGTCTCGCCGCCACAGCGCTCCACTCGAGTGGGAGGGCAGCGGCCGACGATGGCAGCACACGCCAGGTCGCCGTCGTCCGCCGCCGGGCTCGTTCGTAGGCCCTGCCGAGGCGTGCTCGCCAGGCCTCCCGGCCCGCAGGCGTGGCGACGTCGGGATCAGCCGCCCGCACGACCACGAGACCGAGGTCCTCGATCGCCTCCTCCCGACGCGCATCGCCAGCGCGCCGGATCGCATCGGCGTGGGCTGCGCCGTCGTACTCGCCGACGACGCCGGCCTCCGGGTCCAGGAGGTCGACCCGCGCCACGAACTCCCCCCGCTGGTCGAGGACGACGGGATTCACGAGCGGCCGAGGAAAGCCTGCCGCCTGCCAGAGCAGACGGAGGACCGTCTCGCGTGGCGACTCCGCCCCGACGTCGGCCAGCGCCAGGGCACGTCGCGCGCCGGGCACGCCACGCCATCGGCGCCTGCGATCCACGACCTCGACGAGCTCACCCACGTCGACGAGCCGGAGCGCCAGCATTCGGTCCAGGGCGACCACCGCGGGGACGAGCGGCCACAGGCGTGCCAGGTCGAAGGCCGTCCGGACCGGGCTCGTCACGGGGATCCCACGCACCTCCGCCCGCTCGTCCTCCGGCACGACGCTGCGGAACACGTGCATCCCCGACCGAGCGCTCACGCGTGTGGAGACCTCGCCGGTGACGAGCACCGGCAGGCGGCGGGGTGGACCGACCACGTCGGGCAACCAGCCGTCGAAGAGGTCGAGGCATCGGTCGGGGACCGTTTGCTCGTACAGGCGGGCTGCCGCCCAGCCGCCGACGACAGTCCCGCCCGGAGCCGCCGCCGCGGCTACAGCGATCCGGATGTCCGGGTCGGACGGGTCCAGATCCGCTCGCACGTGTACGTCCCAGCGCACGGCCCGGTAGTCGCCGCGTCGCAGCCGCCAGCGGGACAGCCCGGCGTCGCGCGCCATGGCCGACGTGAGCACGGCGTCGAGCGGGAGTCCGATCATGCCGCCGCAGCATGTCGGGACGCCGCGCACGGTGTCGACCGACCGGCCTCCGTCTGTGGACCCGCGTCGCGCCCCCGCCCCTGTGCGTACGGCGCGCCGATACCGCACATCCGGGTTGCAACGCGCTCGAGTGGAGCGCAACGGCGGCGAAACCCGTCAGGTGGAGCGCAATGGCGCCACTGTGCTCCAGTCGAGAGGTGGGGCGCCCTCAGCCCTGGGCGAGCAGGGGGAAGTCGCGCACAGGGCGCCACACGCCGTCGTCGCCGTGCTCGAACACCTGCAGGCTGCCGACGTCGTAGCGCGCCTCGAAGTCGGCGAGCTCGACGAACGCGCGGTCGAGCGCGTCGGCGGGCACGTCGTGCGCCACGGTCACGTGCGGGTGGTAGTTGAACCGCAGCTCCTGCTCCAGGGGCCCGCAGCGGACGGCGCGCTCGAGGCGCTCGCACTCGGAGATCCCCTCGACCACCTGCACGAACACCACGTCCGACACCGGCCGGAACGTGCCCGTCCCCCGCAGGTGCACGGTGAACGGCGCGTGCCGCCCGCACACGTCCGCGAGGTGCGCGTCCACGGCGGGCAGGTCCTCCGGGTCCAGCACCGTCGGCCCCACCACCGTCACGTGCGGCGGGATGAGCGCGGCGAGCGGGTCGCCGAACGACGCGCGGGCGGCCTGCAGCAGCGATCCCCACGGCTCGGGCACGAGGAGCGCGACGCCGATGCGCACCTGGTCGCCGACGCGCTCGGGGAGCCTCACGGCCGGGCGCCCGACGGGAGCAGGCCGATCCGGTCCCGCACCCGCGCCAGGGTCGCGCGCGCCACCGACCGCGCCCGCTCGGCGCCCTCCGCCAGGATGTCGTCGAGGGTCCCGGGCGACTCGAGGTAGCCGAGCACGCGCTCGCGGAACGGCGTCACGGCACCGACGACGACCTCGGCCAGGTCCTTCTTGAGGTCGCCGTAGCCCTTGCCGGCGTAGGCGGCCTCCAGCTCGGCGATCGGCCGGCCGCTCAGCGCGGAGTAGATGACGAGCAGGTTCGACACCCCGGGCTTGGCCTCGGGGTCGAAGCGGATCTCGCGCTCGGCGTCCGTGACCGCGGAGCGGATCCGCTTCGCGACGACGGCCGGCTCGTCGAGCATCTCGACCAGCCCGTTCGGCGACGACGCCGACTTGCTCATCTTCGCCGTCGGGTCCTGCAGGTCGTAGATCTTCGCGGTGTCGCGCACGATGTACGGCTCCGGCACGACGAGCACCTCGCCGAACCGCGAGTTGATCCGCTGGGCGAGGTCGCGCGTGATCTCGATGTGCTGCCGCTGGTCCTCCCCCACGGGGACGAGCGCGGCGTCGTACAGGAGGATGTCCGCCGCCTGGAGGATCGGGTAGGTGAACAGCCCGACGTTCGCGCCCTCCGCGCCGCTGCGGGCCGCCTTGTCCTTGAACTGGGTCATCCGCGACGCCTCGCCGAAGCCCGTGTGGCAGGACAGGATCCACGCGAGCTCGGCGTGCTCGGGCACGTGGCTCTGCACGAAGAGCACCGACCGCGCCGGGTCGACGCCGGCCGCGAGGTACTGCGCCGCGGTCCGCCGCGTCCGCTCGCGCAGGCGCTCCGGGTCCGGCGCCACGGTCAGCGCGTGGAGGTCCGCGACCATGTAGTACGCGTCGTACTCGTCCTGCAGGGCGACCCAGCTGGTCAGCGCGCCGATGTAGTTGCCGAGGTGCAGGGAGTCCGACGTCGGTTGCATGCCGGACAGGATCCGAGGACGAGACGCGGGCATGGCGAGCATTCTGGCAGGTCCACCGGGGCGGTTCCGAACCGGACTGCGCGTCCGGTATGCGCGCCGGGGTGCGTCAGGTGGCCTCGTCGTCGAAGGGGGCGGGCGCGCCGGGGTCGGCGGGCGTGGGCCGGGCTCCGGCGGCGCCGCCCGCGGCCCCCGCCCCGCGCGGCGCCGGCCGGGCCGCCGACGACGGTGGGCCGACGGGCTCGGCGAGCGCCTCGCGGACGATGCGCCGCGGGTCGTACCGGCGGGGGTCGAGCGCGGACCAGTCGACGTCGTCCTCGCCGAGCTCCTCGGCGAGGCGCGCGCGCGTCGTCGTCAGCGTCGCCCGCCAGGTGCGGACCCACCGGGCGAGCTGCTCCGCGTACCGCGGCAGGCGCTCCGGCCCGATGAGGACGGCCGCGAGGAGCAGCAGGACGAGCAGCTCGCCGCCGTTGATGCCGAACACCGGCCCAGGCTAGCCCGCGCGGTTCGGCGCGCGCTCAGTCGCCCTGGGTCTCGTCGAGCACGACCCGGATGTCGCGCGTGCCGCCGTCGTCGTCGCGGACGGTGAGCGTCACGGCGTCGCCCGGCGCGCGCGCCCGGATCGCGACGATGAGCTCGTCGGGCGTGGTCACGGGGCGGCCGTCGATCGCGAGGATGATCTCGCCGGGCCGGATCCCCGCGCGGTCGGCGGGGCCGCCGGGCGTCACGGGCGCCGCGCCGTCCTGGCCCTCCGTGGCCACCTGGACGCCCTCCCCGCGGTAGCGGGTGTCGAGCAGGGCGCCGATGACGGGGTACGTGGCCCGCCCGGTCTCGATGAGCTGCTCGGCGGTGCGGCGCGCCTGGTTGGACGGGATCGCGAAGCCGAGGCCGATGCTCCCCGCGGTCTGCCGCAGCACGCCGGGCGGCTGGGCGATGGCGGAGTTCACGCCGATCACCTCGCCGTCGGCGTTGACGAGCGGGCCGCCGGAGTTGCCGGGGTTGATCGCGGCGTCGGTCTGGATGGCGTTGATGAAGGCGGGCGCGTCCGGGTCGCCCGCGGTCACGGGCCGGTTGAGGGCGCTGACGATGCCCGTCGTCACGGTGCTCGCCAGGCCGAGCGGCGCGCCGATGGCGACGACCGGCTCCCCGACGACGACGGCGTCGGAGTCCCCGAGGACGAGCGGCGTCAGGCCCCGGCGGTCGACGCGGATGACGGCGAGGTCGTACTCGGAGGTGCGCCCGACGAGCTCGGCGGGCTCCTCGCTGCCGTCGGCGAACACGACGACGATGTCGCCCCCGGTCGCGGCGTCCGCGACGACGTGGTTGTTGGTGAGCAGGTAGCCGTCCTCGCGCAGGACGAAGCCGGAGCCCGTGCCGCTGCCCAGCGGGGTGCGCACCTCGATGGCGACGACGCTCGGCAGGGTGGCGGCGGCGATCGCGGCGACGCCGGTGAGCTCCTGGTCCCCGGCGCCGGGCGTGAGGGGCGGTGCGACCGGCAGGGCCGCGTCGGCCGGCCGGCGGCTCTCGCGCCACTCGGTCGCGGCGACGCCGCCGACGGCGCCCGCGACGAGGGAGCCGACGAGCGCGAGCACGAGCACCCAGACGGGCACCGTGGCCCGGCGCCGCCGCCGCGGGGGCCGCCCGAAGCTGTCGAGCGCGGGCGCGGCAGGGACGGCGGCGGGCGCGGCAGTGGGGCCGGTGACGGTGGCGACGACGGGGTCGGGGGCGGGTGCCGCGGGCGGCACCGGCGGGGCCGCCGGCGCGGCCTCGGCGCGGTAGGGCGGGGCCGGCCGGTACGCCGGGGTCGGGGCGTACGGCGGCGGGGGCGCGAACGGGTCCGCGGGCGGCGCGGGCCGCTCGGGCGGCTCGGTCCGCTCGGGCGGCACGGTCACGGCGACCACGCCCCGACGACGACGTCCCAGCCGCGCGACAGGCGCGCGCCGAGCCCGTCGTCGAACGGCCCGGCGGGCTGCGCGGCGACGATCTCCGCCACGGCCGCGCGGTGCGGGGCGACGACGCTGACGACGACGTCCCCGCACTGCCAGACCGCGTGCCACGGCGCGTCCGACAGCACGTACACGTCGTGCGACCCGATCGTCGTGGGCGCCGTCGCGCGCACGACGGCGTCGCTCAGCCGGCCGTACTGGTGCACGACGACGACCGGCCCGGCCGGGCCCTCGAGGTGGACGCGGCTGCCGGCGTCGTCGACGGCCGTGGAGACGACGGCGTACCCGGCGGGCAGAGCGTCGAGCCAGGCGAGGTCCCCCTGGGCGGTCGACGAGGCGGGGCCGCGCTCCGCCGCGGTCGTGCCGGCGCCGGACGCGGTCGCCCCGGCGGCGACCGGCGCGGCCGTCGTCGCGGCCGGGCGGGCCGCGCCGCGACTGACGTCCGCGGCCTCGGTGGGCCGGTCGGTGGGGCGCGCCGCCGCCAGCAGCGCGAGGTCGGCCGCCGGGTGGGTCTCGGGCACGACGCGCGGCGCGTCCCCGAGCGCGAACAGTCCCGCGACGATCGCCCCCGCGGTGACGAGGACGGCGGCGCGGACGGAGGGCCGGCGACCGCCGAGGTCGCCCAGCCGCTCCCCCAGCCGCTCCCCGGCGAGCGGGGCGGCGGGCAGGCCGAGCACCGGGCCGCCCCACACGCCGGTGGCCGGGGCGCGGCGCGGGTCGGGGGCGGCGCACGCCGTCGGGCCGGCGCCCAGGGCGAGCAGGCGGCCGGTGAGGTCGGGCGCGACGGGCACGTCGCCGGCGTCGGCGAGCGCCCGGCGGGCGGCGCGGACGGCGGCGAGCTCCTCCGCGCAGGACGGGCACCCCGCGACGTGGCCGAGCGCGCGCTCGCGGGCCTCCGGGTCGAGCTGACCGTCGGCGAGCGCGCTGATCCACGTCCCGAGGTGCGGCGTCATCGCTCCGCCACCGCCTCGCGCGCCCGCGGCGCCCGGTGCGCGAGGGCCTCGCGCAGCAGGGCGCGCCCGCGGTGGATCCGGGACCGCACGGTGCCGAGCTTGATGCCGAGCGTGACGCCGATCTCCTCGTACGACAGGCCCTCCATGTCGCACAGCACGACGGCGGCGCGGAACTCCGGCGGCAGGGCGTCGAGCGCAGCCTGGACGTCGGAGTCGAGGTTGGCGTGCTCGAAGCCGCGCTCGGGGGTCGTCGCGGGCTCGCTGACGAAGCGCTCGGTGTCGTCGCCCCACGGGTCGAACCGGAGGCGGCGCTTGCGGCGCACCTGGTCGAGGAAGAGGTTCGTGGTGATGCGGTGCAGCCAGCCCTCGAACGTGCCGGGCGTGTACGTGCCGAGCGAGCGGAACACCCGGACGAAGGTCTCCTGGGTGAGGTCCTCGGCGTCGTGCTGGTTGCCCGTGAGCCGGTACGCGAGGCGGTAGACCCGCGCCGAGTGCTCCGCGACGATCCGGCCCCACTCCTCGTCGCCGGGCACCTCGACGCCGGGCGTCGCTGCGCGCGCCTCGGCCTCCGGAGCGGGGCCCTCGGGGGCTCCGGGGCGACCGCCACCGGCCCGCCACGCCCGACGACCCACGAACTCTCCTCTCCGGCGGGTGCCGACCCGCACGTCCAGTGTCCCCCACGGCCTCGTCGATGACCAACGAGCGGGCCCGGGCGCGTGTTCCCTGATCGCGCCCGGCGGGCCCCCCGCGCGCGCCGCCGGCCGGCCCCTGCGCGCGCCGCCGCCGGTCGCGCCGGCCCCGGCGCTAGCATCGGGACGGCGGATCGGAGGTCATCATCAGCGACAAGGTTGCGAGCTGGGCCTACGCCGAGGCGTTCGTCCCCGAGGACGAGACGATCCTGCGCGCCGCCGACCGCGCCGACCAGCTCGGCGCGGGGCGGGTCTCCGCGGGGACCGGCGCCCTCCTCGCGGCGCTGGCCGCGGCGACGCGCGCCACCGCCGTCGTCGAGATCGGCACGGGCGCCGGCGACGCCGGCCTGTGGCTCCTGCGCGGCATGGCGCCCGACGGGGTGCTCACGACGATCGACACCGAGGCCGAGCACCAGCGGGCCGCGCGCGAGGCGTTCGCCGAGGCGGGCATCCGGCCCACGCGCGTGCGCACGATCACGGGCCGCCCGCTCGAGGTGCTCCCCCGGCTCGCCGACGGCGCGTACGACCTCGTCGTCGCCGACGGCGACCCCCTCGACCTCGCCGAGCACGTCGAGCAGGCGCTGCGGGTGCTGCGCCCGGGCGGGGTGCTCGTCGTCGTGCACGCGCTCGGCGACGACCGCGTGCCCGACCCCGCCCGCCGGGACGAGGTGACGACGGCGCTGCGCGAGGTCGCGCGGCGGCTGCGTGACGACGAGCGTGTGGTCCCGGCCCTCGTGCCGACCGGCGACGGCGTGCTGCTGGCCGTCCGCCGCTGACGCGGGGCCCGACGGGACCCCTGCTCGGAACCCCCTGCTCAGAGGCGCGTGCTCGGAGCCGCGTGCTCAGAGCCCCTCGGCGATCCAGCGCAGGAGCGCGCGGGCGCCGAACCCCGTCGCCCCCTCCGGCACCTCGTGCGCGTCCTTCGTCGCGCGCGCCGGCCCGGCGATGTCCAGGTGCGCCCAGCGCCGACCGCCCGCGAACCGCTCGAGGAACAGCGCCGCCGTGATCGCCCCGGCCCCTGCGCCCCGGTCCGCGACGTGCCGCACGTCCGCGACGCGCGAGTCGAGCAGCGGTCGGTAGTCGGCCACGAGCGGCAGGCGCCAGAGCGGCTCGCCCGCCGCCTCGCCGGCCGCCACCAGCGCGTCGGCGAGCGCGTCGTCGGGCGTGAAGAGCGCGCCGTGCCCCCGGCCCAGGCCGAGCGTCGCCGCGCCGGTGAGCGTCGCGACGTCGACGAGGACGTCGGGCTGGAGCTCCGCGGCCGCGTACGCGAGCGCGTCCGCGAGGACGAGGCGGCCCTCGGCGTCGGTGTCGACCACCTCGACGGTGGTGCCGCCGTGCACGCGCAGCACGTCCCCCGGCCGGTAGGAGGCGCCGCCGACGGCGTTCTCCGCGAGCGGGAGCAGGGCGGTCACGCGGTGCGGCAGGCCGAGCGCCGCGGCCCCGAGCACCGTCGCGAGCGCGACGGCGGCCCCGCTCATGTCGGTCTTCATCGCCACCATCGACTCGCGCGGCTTCACCGCGAGGCCGCCGGTGTCGTAGGTGATCCCCTTGCCCGCGACGACGACGTGCCGCGCGCCGCGCCGGGCGGGCGGGGCGTACCGGACCTCGACGAACCGCGGCGTGTGCGCGGAGCCGCGCCCGACGGCGAGCAGGCCCCCGAACCCGCGCGCGGCGAGCTCGTCCGGCCCGAGCACGTCGACGTCGAGCCCGGCGGCCCGGGCGGCCGTCGCCGCCTGCTCGGCGAGCCAGGCCGGGGTCTTCGTGCTCGACGGCGTCACGGCGAGGGCGCGCGCGGTCCACGTCGCCGCCGCGAGGTGCCGGGCGGCGTCGGGCAGCGGGTGGTCGCCGAGGAGGACGAGGACGTCGGCCGGGCCCTGGGGGGGCTTGCCGGTCGCGGCGCTCGGGTGGCGGTACGCGCCCAGGAGGTAGCCCTCGACGAGCGCGCGGGCGCCCTCCCCGGCGCCGGCGCCCACGGTCGTGACGACCCGGGCGAGGCCCGTCGTGGCGCGCGCGATCGCCGCGCCGGCCCGGCGCAGGTCGCGGGGCGTCCCCTCGCCCACGCCGACGAGCAGGAGCCGCGGCGGCAGGCCGTCCCAGGGCAGCGGCGTGGCGCCGGCCGCCCGCGGCAGGTGCACGGTGTGGACGCTGCCGGCGGAGCCGTCGGCGCCGAGGCGCTCGGCGAGGTCGGACAGGTCGATCCCGTACCGCGCGGCCGCCTCCGCGGTGCCCGCGCGCGGCTGCACGCCGTCCTCCGCCTCGGCCGGCGGCGCGACCGGCACGGCCAGCGCGTCGACGTCGGGCTCGGCGAGCAGGGGCGACGTCGCGACGTCGCCCGGGACCACCGCCACGGCAGGCAGGTCCGACGCCGACGTCCAGACCCTCGCGTCGGCGGCGCGGTCGGCGGGCACGGTCAGCCGGCGACGGCGGTCAGCGCCTCACCGAGCTCGTTGGCCTCCGACGGGCTCAGCTCCACGACCAGGCGGCCACCGCCCTCCAGCGGGACCCGCATGACGATGCCGCGCCCTTCCTTGGTGACCTCGAGCGGCCCGTCACCGGTCCTCGGCTTCATCGCAGCCATCAGCCTGGTCCTCCTCGTCGGTCGCCTCCCGGTCCCGTGCGCGAGCCGCGCGTGCGGGGCGGATGTCCGAGATCAGTCTAGTTCACCCGCGGGGTCCGTCACGGCGGCCATCCCGCCGGCGGGACGAGCCGCCACACGAGGGCGACCCACGCGACCTGCGTCAGCGCGGCCGCGACCAGCAGCGACGTGAGCGCCGCCCGGGGGCGCGGGCGCTCGAGCGCCCAGACGGCCGCGACGGACGCGAGCGGGAACGCGAGCAGCACGAAGCGCACGAGCGACGTGCCGGGCTCGATCGCGACGAGCAGGTACGCCAGGTACCCCGCGGTCCAGCCCCACAGCTCCGGCCCGAGCCGGCGGATCGGCCCCACGGACGCGACGAGGGTGCCCGCGGCGAGCACCGCGAGCAGCACGACCGGCCACAGGGGCCCCGTGAAGAACCGGGCGACGTCCACCCAGGGCAGCAGCGGGACCACCTCGCCCCTGCCCCGCCACGCGCCCTGCGTGCGGGCGTAGGCGTCCGGCACGCCGGTGAGCAGGCCCACGAGTGCGGGCCACGCCACCCCGGCGAGGCCCGACGCGGCGAGCAGCGCGCCCAGGCGCGCCCAGTCCCCCGCCGGGACCGATGGCCCGCCGGCCCGCTCGTCCCGCCGCCGGGCCACCCCGTGCGCGACGACGGCGACGGCGACGGGCAGGGCGACCGCGCGCGTGAGGCCCAGCCCGAGCACGAGCGGCACGGCCGCGAGGTACCACCGCTCCACGAGGCACCACAGCACCGCCGCGAGGAGCAGCAGCGCGAGGGACTCGGTGTAGGCGACCTGGAGCACGGGCGCGGCCGCGGACGCCCCGAGGAGCGCCACGCTCGCCAGCGGGAGCGCCCGGCCGACCCGCGGCGCGAGCGACGACCGCGCGACCGCCGCCGCGACCACGCGGTGGACGACGAGGGCCGCGGCGGTGCCGAGCACGAGCGCGAGCGTCGGCGCGGCGACGTCCCACGACGCGCCGGTGACCGCCACGACCGCGCGCACCAGCGCCGGGAAGAGCGGGAAGAACGCCCAGGCGGTCTGCGGCACGCGCCCGTCGGGCCCCACGGGCAGGCCGTCCGGGTAGCCCTCCTCGGCGATGAGCCGGTACCAGGACGCGTCCCACATCGCGCCCGTGTACTGCGCGTACGACGGCGACGCGGGCGTCCAGACGGTCGCCTCCTGCGTCCGCGCGACGACGAGGAGGAGGACCGCCGAGAACGCCCGGGTCGCGACCCACACGGCGAGCGTCTGCGCCCACCAGGGCCACGCCGTCGGGCGCCACCACGCACGAGCCGGGGCGGGCGGGCGCTCCCGGCCCCGGACGGCCGGCGCGCTCACGCCAGGCCGCGGACCGCCCGCACGGGCGGGCGGTCCCCCCGCAGGACGGCGACCATCTCGACCACGCGCCGGGTCGCCAGCACGTCGTGCGCGCGGAACACGGACGCGCCCAGCCAGGCCGCGACGGCCGTGGCGGCGAGCGTGCCCTCGAGGCGCTCCGTCACCGGGAGCCCGAGGGACTCGCCCACGAAGTCCTTCCGGGACAGCGCCATGAGCACGGGGTGCCCGAGCGCGACGAGGTCCGCCGTGCGCCGCGTCAGGTGCAGGGAGTGCCAGGTCGTCTTGCCGAAGTCGTGCGTCGGGTCCACGAGCACGGCGTCGGCGGGGATGCCGGCCGCGACGGCGCGCGCGGCGGCCGCCCGCACCGTGGCGAGGACGTCGTCGACGACGCCGTCCCGCGGGTCGCCCTCGACGGCCGCCGCGCGCGGGTACTGGGGCCGCAGGGGATCGGTCCGCGGGGGCAGCCCGCCCGTGTGCGAGCAGACGACGCCGGCCCCGCGGGCCGCCGCGACCTCCACGAGCCGGGGGTCGTGGCCCGCCCAGGTGTCGTTGACGAGGTCCGCCCCGGCGTCCAGCACCGCCGCGGCGACCTCGGACCGCCACGTGTCGACGCTGATCGGCAGGTCCGGGTAGGTCGCGCGCACCCAGCGCACGAGCGGCAGCACGCGGTCGAGTTCGGCCTCGGCGTCCACCTCGGGGCCGCGGCCCGCCCGCACGCCCCCGATGTCGACGAGGTCGGCGCCCTCGGCGACGGCGCGCTCGACGGCCGCCCGGGCGGCGGCGTCGTCGGCGTGGTGCACGTGGAACGAGTCCGGCGTCCGGTTGACCACCGCCATCACCGCGGGCCGGTCGGCGGCGAGGACGCGGCCGCGGAGCCGCAGCGGGACCCCGCGGGGCGGGACGTCCCGGGGTGTCACCAGCCGAAGGAGGCCTGCTCGGCCTCCTGCTCGGCGGCCGCGTTCGCGCGCACCGCCTCCTCCTCGGCGGCCAGCTGCTCGCCGCGCTCGCGCACGACGCGGACCGCCTCGGCCGGGTCGTCCACGACGCGGACGAGCTCGAGGTCGCTCGCGTGGATGTTGCCGTGGGACACGACCGTCGACCGCAGCCAGTCGAGCAGGCCGCGCCAGTAGTCGCTGCCCACGAGCACGATCGGGAACTCGGTGACCTTGTGGGTCTGGACGAGCGTGAGCGCCTCGAAGAGCTCGTCGAACGTGCCGAAGCCGCCGGGCAGCACGACGAAGCCCTGCGAGTACTTCACGAAGCACGTCTTGCGGGCGAAGAAGTAGCGGAAGTTCACGCCGAGGTCGACGTAGGCGTTCATCGACTGCTCGAAGGGCAGCTCGATGCCCAGCCCGACGGACAGGCCGCCCGCCTCGTGCGCGCCCCGGTTGGCGCCCTCCATGACGCCGGGCCCGCCGCCCGTGATGACGGCGTAGCCCGCCTCGGCGAGCGCGCGGCCGACCTCGCGGGCCAGCGCGTACTCCGCCGAGTCCGGCTTGGCGCGCGCGGACCCGAACACGCTGACCGCGGGCCCGAGCTCCGCGAGCGCGCCGAAGCCCTCGACGAACTCGCTGAGGATCCGCATGACGCGCCACGGGTCGCCGTGGACCCAGTCGGCGTCGTGGCTGCGCGCCAGCAGCCGCTGGTCGGTCGTGGTGCGGGGCACCTGCGTCCCGCGCAGGAGGACGGGACCGGTGCGGTGGACGCGTCGCTCGTCGCGGGGGGGCTCGGAGGTCATGGTCCGACTCTAGGAGGTGAGCCAGGCGTGCAGCCCCGCGAAGCACGCCTCGAGATCCGCGACCGGGCACCGCTCGTCGTCGGCGTGGGCGAGCAGCGGGTCCCCCGGCCCGAAGTTCACGGCCGGGATGCCGAGCTCGGCGAAGCGCGCGACGTCCGTCCACCCCTCCTTCGCGGCGGGCGCGCGGCCCGACGCCGCGGTGACGGCCGCGACGAACGCCGCGACCGCGGGGCGGTCCAGGCCGGGGCGCGCGCCGCCCGCGACGTCCACGACCCGGACGTCGTGGCCGTCGAAGAGCTCCCGCACGTGCGCCTCGGCCTCGGCGGGGCTCCGGTCGGGCGCGAACCGGTAGTTGACGGTGACCACGCACTCGTCCGGGATGACGTTGCCCGCGACGCCGCCGCGGATGCCGACGGCGTTGAGCCCCTCCCGGTAGACCAGGCCGTCGACCTCGGCCACCCGGGGGGCGTACGCCGCGAGCGTGGCGAGCACGGGGGCCGCGGCGTGCACGGCGTTGACCCCCCGCCAGGCGCGCGCGGAGTGCGCCGCCCGCCCGTGCAGCACGATCTCGGCGCGCAGCGTCCCGTTGCAGCCGCCCTCGATGCCGGCCGCCGTCGGCTCGCAGAGCACGGCGACGTCGGCCGCCAGCCACTCGGGGTGCGTGCGCGCGAGGCGGCCGAGGCCGTTGCGCTCGGCCTCGACCTCCTCGAGGTCGTAGAACACCCACGTGACGTCGCGGGTCGGCGCGCGCAGCGCCGCCGCGAGCGCGAGCTGGACGGCCACGCCGCCCTTCATGTCGACGGTGCCGCGGCCCCAGACCTCCGCCGTCGGCCCTTCGCCGACGAGCCGGGTGGGCAGGTTGCCGGCCACCGGCACGGTGTCGAGGTGCCCCGCGACGACGACCCGCTCGGGCCGGCCCAGCTCCGTGCGGGCCACCACGGCGTTGCCCTCCCGGGCGACCACGAGGTGCGGCAGCGCGCGCAGGGCGCGCTCCACGGCGTCGGCGAGCCGCGCCTCGTCCCCGCTCACCGACGGCACGTCGCACAGCGCCCGGGTGAGCGTGACGAGGTCGGCCGACAGGTCGAGGTCCACGGGCGCGGCGTCGGGCATGGCGTCACCCTAGCGACGGCGGCCGTCCCGACGGCGCGTGGTGCCGCGGGGCGTGCGGTGCCCGCGTTCTAGGCTGGCGCCCATGACCGCCGCCGCCTCCGAGCCGAGGACCGCCTGGGGCCACGGGCTCGCCAGCGTCGCACAGGACGGGACGGTCCTGGACGTCTGGTACCCGCGTCCGGCCCTCGGCGCGCCCGCCGCCGACGACGACGTGCCCGCCGACCTGCGCGCCGCCGCCACGACCGACGACGTGCGCCGCGTCCGCGCGGAGCCGGTGACCACGACGATCGACCTCGACGCAGCCCCGGCCGACGTCGCCGACGCGTACCTGCGCCTCCACCTGCTCTCGCACCGGCTCGTGCGGCCGCACGGGCTCAACCTCGAGGGCGTGTTCGGCGTCCTGCCGAACGTCGTGTGGACTGACCGCGGGCCGTGCTCGCCCGCGGGGTTCGAGGAGGTCCGGGCCCGCGCCCGCGCCGCGGGCGTCCCGCTCACGGTGCTCGGGGTGGACAAGTTTCCCCGCATGGTCGACTACGTCGTCCCCTCCGGGGTCCGGATCGCCGACGCCGACCGCGTGCGCCTGGGCGCGTACCTCGCCGAGGGCACGACGGTCATGCACGAGGGCTTCGTGAACTTCAACGCCGGCACGCTCGGCGTCTCGATGGTCGAGGGCCGGGTCTCGCAGGGCGTCGTCGTCGGGGACGGGAGCGACGTCGGCGGCGGCGCGTCGATCATGGGGACGCTGTCGGGCGGCGGCCGGGTGACGATCTCGATCGGGCGGCGCTCGCTCGTCGGCGCCAACGCGGGGCTCGGCATCTCGCTCGGCGACGACTGCGTCGTCGAGGCGGGCCTGTACCTCACGGCCGGCACCAAGGTGACGCTGCGCGGCGAGCCCGGCGCCGACGAGGCCCCGCGCGTGGTGGCGGCCCGCGAGCTGTCGGGCCGCGACGGCCTGCTGTTCCGGCGCAACTCGCTCACCGGCGCCGTCGAGGCCCTGCCGCGGCCCGGCGTCGGGATCCACCTCAACCCCGACCTGCACGCGAACTGATGCCCAGCCGTCCGTCGCCGGTCCGCCCCCGCTTCGAGCCCGTGCACGGGCCGGCGGGCGCGCCCCCGGGCGGGGCCCGACCCCCGGCGGGTGCACCCGGGCGGCCCGCGTCGGGGACCGCGGCGCGACCCCGGCGCCGGCCCCGGCGCTGGGTGCGCGCGACCGCCCGCGTCGTGCTGATCACGGGACTGTTCGCCGGGGTGCTGTGGGGCGGGGCGGTCGGGGTCGCGGCGTGGCTCGAGCGGATGGACGCGGAGCCCCGCGTCGTGCGCTGCGCGGCCGCGCTCGACGGCACCGACTGGTACCTCGAGCCCGGCCAGGCGGACGTCGCCGCGCTCCTCGCCGGCCAGGCGCTCGCCCGGGGGCTGCCGGCCCGCGCGCTGACGATCGCGCTCGCCACCGGCCTGCAGGAGTCGAAGCTCGCGAACATCGAGCACGGCGACCGCGACTCGCTCGGGATCTTCCAGCAGCGGCCGTCCCAGGGCTGGGGCACGCCCGAGCAGGTCCTCGACCCCGTGTACGCGACCAACGCCTTCTACGACGCGCTCGTGAAGGTCGACGGGTACGACCGGATGGCCGTGACGGAGGCGGCGCAGGCCGTCCAGCGCTCCGCGTTCCCCGACGCCTACGCCCAGCACGAGGTGCGGGCCCGTGCGTGGGCGTCGGCGCTCTACGGCTACTCCGAGGCGACCGTCACGTGCACCCTCGACCAGCCGGACGGCCCCGGCGACCCGCAGGCCGTCGTCGACCGGGCGGCCCGCGACCTCGGCCTGGCCGCCGTCGTGCGGGAGGACGGCGCGGTGGTGCTCGACGCGACGCCGCTCGGCGCGAGCCCCGAGCACGCCGAGCGCCTCGGCTGGGGCGTGGCGCACTGGGCGGTCGCCGTCGCCCACCCCCTCGCCCTCACGGGCGTCGAGCACGCGGGCGCGGCCTGGGACCGCGAGGACGGCTGGGGCCACCGCCCGTCCGACGCGCCCGCGCTCGCGCCCGGCCAGGTCGTCCTGCACCTGGCCGACTGACCGCCGACCGACGCACCGACCGACGCACCGACCGACGCACCGCCCGGGCGGCGGGGCGTCAGCGCTGCTCGATGGGCACGTACGGGCGCTGCACCGGCCCGGTGTAGACCTGCCGCGGGCGGCCGATCTTCGTGGCCGGGTCCTTCATCATCTCCCGCCACTGCGCGATCCAGCCGGGCATCCGGCCGACGGCGAACAGCGGCGTGAACATGCGCGTCGGGAAGCCCATGGCCTTGTAGAGCAGGCCCGTGTAGAAGTCCACGTTCGGGTAGAGCTTGCGCTCGATGAAGTAGTCGTCGTTGAGCGCGATGTCCTCCAGGCCCATGGCGATGTCGAGCAGGTCGTCGCGCTTGCCGAGCTTGGAGAGCACCTCGTCGGCCATCTTCTTCACGATGGCGGCCCGCGGGTCGTAGTTCTTGTAGACCCGGTGGCCGAAGCCCATGAGGCGGACGCCCTCCTCCTTGTTCTTCACGCGCCGCATGAACTCCGTCGCGTCGCCGCCGGAGTCGCGGATCTCGGTGAGCATCCTCAGCACGGCCTCGTTCGCACCGCCGTGCAGCGGGCCGGACAGCGCGTTGATGCCGGCGGACACCGAGGCGTACAGGTTGGCGTGGCTCGAGCCGACGATGCGCACGGTCGACGTGGAGCAGTTCTGCTCGTGGTCGGCGTGGAGGATGAGCAGGAGGTCGAGCGCCTTGACCATGACCGGGTCGACCTCGTAGAGCGCCCCGTTCGGCTGGAAGGCCATGCGCAGGAAGTCGGCGACGTAGCCCATGCCGCGGTGCGGGCCGATCATCTGCTGCCCGAGGGCGCGGCGGTGCGCGTAGGCCGCGATCGTGGGCGCCTTGGCGAGGAGCAGGACGGTGGCGAGCTCGACCGTCTGCGGGTCGAACGGGTCCACGCTCTCGGGGTAGTAGCCGGGCAGCGC
>JAAZAC010000021.1 GCA_012514545.1 Actinomycetales bacterium
CCGCGGTAGCAGCCCTTGTGCAGGTGGACGGCGGTGCGCAGCCAGTCGAGCTCGTGCGGGATCGTGCGGTGGTCGACCTCGCGCGCGGGCCGGGGGCGCCAGGCGCCCACGCGCAGCGCCTCCGCGGCCCACGTGCCGGCGAGCCGCCAGCCGGCCTGCTCGCGCGCCGCGACCTCGTCCGCCAGGCGCGCGCGGGGCACGAGCACGAGGCGCCACGCGCGCTCGGCCCCCGGGTGCCCGTCCGACGCCGGGCCGTACCGCGTACCGCCGGGCGTCACCCCGGGCCACGGGTCGCGCCAGGTGACGGGCTCGCCCTCGGCGCCCTCGGCGTCGACGGCCTCGCCCAGCGCGGCCCACTCGGCGGTGACGTCGGCGACCTCGACGCGCAGCATGAAGCGCATCGAGTCGAGCCACGCGGCGAGCGCGGCGGCCGCGTGCGCCTCGGTGATCAACCAGGTCCGCTCGCCGTCGTCCACGACGGCCGCGGCGAACTCGACGTGCCCGTGCGGGCTGAGCACGAGGGTCTCGGTCGATGCGCGGGGCGCGAGGTCGGTCAGCGCCTGCGACGTGATGTTGTGCAGCCAGCCCGACCGGTCCGGGCCGGCGACGGTGACGACCCCGAGGTGTGACATGTCGACGACGGCGGCGCCGGCCTCGAGCGCACGCTGCTCGGCCACGGGCTCGCCGTAGTGCCACGCGACGCCCGCGTCGGGACCGGCGGCGGCGACCGCGCCCGGCCGGGCGAGCAGGGGGCTGTGGTACGCGTCGTCCGTGGGCCCGGCGGCCCCGGTCCCGCGCACGTCGTGCTCCGTCACCGCGGGCTCCTGCTCAGCCGCGCCGACGCGTAGGACTGCAGGGGCTCGCCGAACGCCGCGATGTCCCACGCCCACAGCAGGTCGCCGTCGACGAGGCCGTACAGCCGGGTCGCGGCGTTCATCTCGGCGGCGTCGGGCGTGCGGGCGATGAGGTCGCTCGCCAGGTCGATGCGCCCGTTGCCGACCACGCCCGCGTAGAGCGTCAGGTGCCCGGACGGGTCGATGAGCAGCAGCTCGACGGGGTCCTTGCCCTCCGGGGTGTCGGCGGGGCGGTCCGGCGGCACGCGCCAGTAGCCGGACTCGGTCGACCAGACGGGGCCGTCGCCGTCGTCGCCGGACAGCCACAGCGTGGAGGACCAGCGCAGGTACGGGCCGCCGTCGTGGTCGACGACGACCTCCTGCCGCACGGTCGCCTCGGGGATCCGCGGGTAGACGACGACGCCGTTCCCCTCCCATCGCCCGACGAGCCAGGCGAGGGGGTACACCTCCGGGGCCAGCCCTCCCGGGATCGCGAACGGCACGATCAGCGCTGGCCCTTGTAGAGCTTGTACACCGCGTACACGGCGAACCAGCCGATGGTCAGGGACGCCGCGATGAGCAGTCCGATGAAGAAGGCCTCGAGCGCTGCCATGAGCCGATCCTACGGTGCCCCGCGGCGTCCGGGTCGAGGCGGCGCGCGGGGCGGGTCGGGGCCTCCCGCGGTCGGTAGCCTGCCCGCATGCGACAGCTCGTGGTGAAGACGACCGCCGGCGCCGACCGGCCCGAGGCCTGCAACCAGGCGTTCACCGTGGCTGCGGCGGCCGTCGCGGCGGGGGCGAAGGTGTCGCTGTGGCTCACCGGCGAGGCCGCGTGGTTCGCGGTCCCGGGCCGCGCGGCGGAGTTCTCCCTGCCGCACGCCACGCCCCTGGAGGAGCTGCTCGAGACCGTCCTCGCCGAGGGCACCGTGACCCTGTGCACGCAGTGCGCGGCGCGCCGCGACATCACGGCCGACGACGTCCTGCCCGGCATCCGGATCGCAGGCGCCGCGGTGTTCGTCGCCGAGACCCTCGAGCCCGACGCGCAGGCGCTCGTCTACTGAGGGCTGCCGGGGGTCCCCCGGCGGTGGGCCGGAGGGCGAGCCGGGCCGGTCGCCGTCGGGCGCCTCAGCGTCGCCGTCCGGCGCCTCAGCGCACCAGCACGCGCCCGACGACGTAGACGAGCAGGCCGCTCAGGGCCACCGGCAGCACGACGACGGTGAGCGCCGCCGCGCGGCGGCGCAGCGCGGGGAGCCGGTCGAACAGGGCGTGCAGCGCGGCGACGAGCACGCCCATGGCGAGCCCGAGCGTGCCGCCGACGACGAGCCCGAACTCCTGCATCGCGGCGCCGGCGCCCCCGCCCGCGAGCACCGCGGCGCCGATGGTCACCGCGGGCGCGTGCCACGAGTGCAGCGGCACGACGGAGACCGCCGAGGCGAAGGCGAGCGCGACGGCGCCGCTGACGACGAGCGCGGTGCCGCTCGGGCTGCGCTCGGCGGCGACCCAGCCCGCGGACGCCGCGGCGACGAGCACGCCCGCGACCGTGCCGGACACCGAGTCGACGAGCCGCGCCCGGCCGTCCTGCCGCGCGAGCTCGTTGACGAACGCGAGGAGGATCGCGAGCGCGATGACGATCGGCAGCTCGCGCAGGAACGGCTGCCCGCGCGTGGCGGTGACCGCGACGACCGCCCCCGCGCCGCCGAGCGCGATGACGACGGCCGAGCCCAGCACGTTCGGCAGCCCGAGGAGCAGGGGCCAGCCGGCGGCGACGGCGAGCGCGAGCAGGATCGCCCCGGCGACGACGGGCAGCTCGCCGAGGTGCTCGAGCGCGTCGAAGCCGACGACGAACGACGCCACGCCCATGAGGGCGGCGAGCGCGGCCGTCAGCACCGCGCGGGTGGACGCCTCCATCACACCAGCGGGGTCCGGTCGTGGCCGGTCAGGGGCGCGAGCACGCAGGCAGTCTCCCAGATCCGCCGACCGGTGCGCAGTCCCGCGGCACGCGGCGCGGTTCCCTCGGCGCCGGACGGGCGAACGTGCGCGGACGTGACGACCCGGGCGCCCGTCGGGGCGGTAACGTGTGGCGACAGCCGATCGCAGGAGGGCCCACCGGTGGCAGACCTGTTGCTGCTGACACCCAGCGCCGGGGGCTCCGCTCAGGTGCTCCCGGCCCTCGGCCTGCTCAACCACCGCGTCCGCGTGCTCCCCGTGGAGCCGTCCGCGCTCCTCGACGCACCCGACGCCGACGTCCTGCTCCTCGACGCGCGCCGCGACCTGGCCACGGCCCGCTCGACGTGCCGGCTGCTGCGCGCGACGGGGCTCAACGTGCCGCTCGTGCTCGTGCTCACCGAGGGCGGCCTCACCGTCGTCACGGCGGAGTGGGGCGCGGCGGACTTCCTGCTCGAGCAGGCCTCGCCCGCGGAGGTCGAGGCGCGGCTGCGCCTGGTCATCGAGCGCGGTGGCGCACGCCAGGAGGACGACGAGGTCGCCGAGATCAGCTCGGGCGACCTCACGGTCGACGCGGGCGGCTACGTGGCCCGCGTCAAGGGCCGGCCGCTGGACCTGACCTACAAGGAGTTCGAGCTGCTCAAGTACCTCGCCCAGCACCCCGGACGGGTCTTCACGCGTGCCCAGCTGCTGCAGGAGGTCTGGGGGTACGACTACTACGGCGGCACGCGCACGGTGGACGTCCACGTCCGGCGCCTGCGCGCCAAGCTCGGCA
>JAAZAC010000215.1 GCA_012514545.1 Actinomycetales bacterium
GGAGATCGCCGAGGCGGTCGACAACGGCGTCATCAAGATGAACATCGACACCGACACGCAGTACGCCTTCACCCGGCCCGTAGCGGACCACGTGTTCCGCAACTACGACGGCGTCCTCAAGGTCGACGGCGAGGTCGGCAACAAGAAGACCTACGACCCGCGCGCCTGGGGCAAGCTCGCCGAGGCGGGCATGGCCAAGCGCATCGTCGAGGCCTGCGAGCAGCTGCGCTCGGCGGGGCAGAAGATCCGCTGACCCGAGCGCCCCGCGCGCGCACGACGACGGCGCCCGTCACCTCGGTGTGGCGGGCGCCGTCGTTCGTGGAGGGTCAGGGACGCCGGTCGGGCCGAGCGGCTCAGGCGGCGTCGTCCGGCGGCGTCGGCCGGGGGATGGTCGGCAGGCCGTGCGCGGCGGGCTCCGCGGGCGCGGGCTCGGCCGCGGGCCCGTCGTCGACGAGGTCGAGCAGCTCGCCGATCTTGGTGACCTCGAGCAGGAAGCGGACGGTGTCGGGCGCGTGCAGCACGCGCACCCGCTCGGCGCTGCGGGAGGCCAGGCGCGCCAGGAAGGCGATGCCCGAGGAGTCCATGAACGTGACGTGCTGGGCGTCGACCTCGATGGGCAGGCCGGTCGCCTCGGCGTCGGCGGTCGCCTCCGCGAGGTCGCCGGCGAGGTCGGCGTCGATCTCGCCGCTGACGACGATGCGCGTCCGGTCGTCCAGCGTGATGACGTGGACCGACGCCGGCTCGGTCGGCGCGTCGTGCACGGTGCCCTCGTCGACCTCCACCGGCGGGACCGCCGGGGCGTCGTCGCGGCCCGGACCCTGAGGGTTCCCGGTCCCCGTGGGCTTGCTACCGTCTGGCACGTCGCTCCCCCTCGATCGGCCGGGCCCACCTGTCGCCGTGACGGAGGGTGACCCGTGAGGCGTCTGGTCGAACGCTAGACGATCGGAGGTGGTGGTGGTCAATCCCGCGGCGCGACCACCGGAGCGCGACGCGCTCAGCGCCATCCGCGACCGGGCGATCCAGGCCACCGACGTCTCCCTCGTCATCACCGAGGCGCGCCCGGGCGCGCCGATCGTCTGGGTGAACGACGCCTTCACGCGCACCACCGGCTACACGCTCGAGGAGGTCGTGGGCCGCGGGCCGAACCTCCTGCACGGGCCGCAGACCGACCGGGCGGCGGCGGCGCGGATCGGCGACGCCGTGCGGGCCGGGCGCTCCACCACCGAGACCGTCCTCAACTACCGTCGCGACGGCACGGCGTTCTGGAACCAGGTGTCGGTCTCGCCCGTCCGCGACGCGACGGGCACGGTCACGCACTGGGTGGGCATCCAGGTGGACGTCACCCAGCAGATCCGGCACGCCGACGCCCAGGAGCGCTCCATCGAGGCCGAGCGGCGCGCCCGCATCGGGCTGGCCCTCGTCTCCCAGGTCTCCGACCTGCTCTCCGACCTCGAGGACCCGTACGTGCTGCGCGAGATCGCGGGGCTCCTCGCCGACGAGGTGGTCTCCTGGGCGGGCTTCTTCCTCGACGACGGCGGGCTGCGCGTCGCCGACGGCGTCGACGAGGCCGGCCACGCGGCGCGGCCGCGCCGCCCGCACCAAGCGGCGGCCCCCGGCGCCGCGCGCCCTCTCGACCCGGTGCGCGACCTGCTCGACGGCGTCGTCGAGGGGCCCATCGAGCTCGCCCTCGAGGCCGAGCACGCCGGGCCCACGACGGGCGACCTCGTCCACCGGCTGCGCGGCATGGTGCCCCCGTGCCCCGAGGGGCGGCCGGTCACCGTCGTCGTGCACGCGATCGAGGGACGACGACGGGTGCTGGGCGTGCTCGCCGTCGTGCCCCGGCACGGGGAGGGCCTTGCGGGGCTCGACGACAACGACCGCACCGTGCTCTACCTCGTCGTGCGGCGCGTGGGCATGGCGGTGGAGAACGTGCGCCTGTACGCGCGCGAGCACCGCCTCGCCGAGACGCTGCAGCGCGCGATGCTCCCGCAGCAGGCCGAGGTCCGCGACCTCGACGTGTGGACGTACTACGCGCCCTCCTCCGGGCACGCCCAGGTGGGCGGGGACTGGTACGACGTGCTCGAGGTGACCCCCGGCGTCGTCGCGGTCGTCGTCGGGGACGTCGTCGGGCACGACGTCGAGGCGGCCGCCGCCATGGGGCAGCTGCGCTCCGTGGTCCGGTCCTACGTGTACGAGAGCGCCGACCCGGCTGCGGTGCTCGAGCGCGTCGACCAGCTCGTCGCGGGCATGCGGGTGCCGCGGTCGGCCAGCCTCGTCCTCGCGACGCTGACCCGCGAGGGCGAGGGCTGGACCGTGCGCTACTCGCGGGCCGGCCACCTGCCGCCGCTCGTGCTCCGGAGCGGCGCCGCGGTGCGGCTCGACGGCGCGGGCGGCGGGCTCATCGGGTTCGCCACCGGCCGCCGGCAGTCGGCGGGCGCGCGCCTCGAGCCCGGCGACGCGCTCGTGCTCTACACCGACGGGCTCATCGAGCGGCGCGACCGCACCCTGCGCGACGGGCTGCGCACGCTCGAGGAGGTGGGCGCCGAGGTCGGCAGCGCCGACGCGGCCGGCATCGGCGAGGAGCTGCTCTCCCGGCTCGCCGACGCGCCCGAGGACGACGTCGCCGTCGTCGTCGTCCGGGTGCCCGACCCGACGGCGGAACCCACGGGCAGCGGTGCCCCGCGCCGGCGGCGGTGGTCGCTGCCGAGCGAGCCCGCCTCGATCGGGCGGGCGCGGCACGCCGTCGCGCGGACGTGCGTGGCGTGGGGGATCGAGGGCGTCGCGAGCGCGGAGCTCGTGGTCTCGGAGCTCGTCGCGAACGCCGTCATGCACGGGTGGGGGCACGTCGTCCTGCGGCTCTTCGACACCGGCGACGGGCTGCGGATCGAGGTCGAGGACGCCAACCCCGCCCCGCCCGTGACGACCGACGGCCACCCCGGCCGCATCGGCGGCTTCGGCATGCGGATCGTGGAGCGCCTGGGCGACTGGGGCTGGCGGCCGTCCGGCGAGGGCAAGCTCGTGTGGGCGCGCGTGCGGCCGCGCGACTTCGGGCCGCCGGCGGACGCGCCCGCGGGGACGGCGGAGGAGCGCGGCTAGCGGGTGCCGACGCTGGGCACGCCGGGGCAGGCGTGCTCGGTGTCGAGGCGGAAGAGCTCCAGCGCGCCGCACACCTCGAGCACGAACAGCTCGCGCTCGCTGCAGCCGCGCAGCACCGTCGCCCCGCCGCGGCGGCGCCCGGCGTCGGCCAGCGAGATGAGGAACGCCGCGCCCGTGGAGTCCATGAACGTCACGCGGCACATGTCGACGACGAGGAGCTGGCGCCGCAGGCCGCTCACCCGCGCCGCCACCTCGGGGAACTGGTCCCGCTCGACGAGGTCCAGGTCGCCCGCGATCGTGAGCGTCACCGTCGTCGGCGACATGGCGATCTCGATCATGCGGGGGACTCCTCGCGGCCCGGGGCGTCTGCACTGTAGACCGGGCCCCGGGGGCGCGCACCTCGAGCCGGCCGGCCCGGCGGACGGCGGCACGCGCGGCGAGGGGCAGCCGGTAGCCTCGTCGCGGTGCGTCGGACGGCGCGCCACCGACACGGACCTCGGGATGGGGAGCGCATGCCAGCCGTCGTGGTGCTCGGCGCCCAGTGGGGCGACGAGGGCAAGGGCAAGGCCACCGACCAGCTCGGCTCCCGCGTCGACTACGTCGTCAAGTACAACGGGGGCAACAACGCCGGGCACACCGTCGTCATCGACGGCGAGAAGTACGCGCTGCACCTGCTGCCGTCGGGCATCCTCTCGCCGGGCGTGACGCCGGTCATCGCCAACGGGGTCGTCGTGGACCTCGCGGTGCTCTTCGCGGAGATCGACGCGCTGCAGGCTCGCGGCATCGACACGTCCCGGCTCCTGGTCTCGTCGGCCGCGCACCTCATCGCGCCCTACCACCAGGTGGTCGACAAGGTCACCGAGCGCTTCCTCGGCAAGCGCCGCATCGGCACGACCGGCCGCGGCATCGGCCCCGCGTACGCCGACAAGATCAACCGGCTCGGCGTCCGGGTCCAGGACCTCTTCGACGAGCACATCCTCGAGCAGAAGGTCGAGGGCGCGCTCGACCAGAAGAACCACCTGCTCGTGAAGGTCTACAACCGCCGCGCGATCACCGTCGCCGAGACGGTGGACCACCTGCTGTCCTTCGCGGACCGGCTGCGGCCGATGGTCGCCGACACCGCGCTCGTGCTCAACCGGGCGCTGGACGAGGGGCGCACCGTCGTCTTCGAGGGCGGCCAGGCGACCATGCTCGACGTCGACCACGGCACCTACCCGTTCGTGACGTCGTCGAACGCGACGGCCGGCGGGGCGTGCACGGGGTCCGGCGTCGGGCCCACGCGGATCGACCGCGTCGTCGGGGTCGTCAAGGCGTACACGACCCGCGTCGGGGAGGGCCCGTTCCCCACCGAGCTGCTGGACGCCGACGGCGAGTGGCTGCGCGAGGTCGGCGGCGAGTACGGCGTGACCACGGGCCGCCCGCGGCGCTGCGGCTGGTACGACGCCGTCATCGCGCGGTACGCGTCCCGGGTGAACGGCCTCACGGACCTCGTGCTCACCAAGCTCGACGTCCTCACGGGCCGGGAGCGGGTGCCGGTCTGCGTCGCCTACGACGTCGACGGCGTCCGGTACGACGAGATGCCGGCCGACCAGAGCGCGTTCCACCACGCGCGGCCGGTCTACGTCGAGCTCGACGGCTGGTCGGAGGACATCACGGGCTGCCGGACGTTCGAGGACCTGCCCGTGAACGCGCAGCGCTACGTGCTCGCGCTCGAGGAGATGAGCGGCACGCGGGTCTCGGCGATCGGCGTCGGGGCGGGCCGCGACGCGACGATCGTGCGCCACGACCTGCTCGGCTGAGCCCGTGCGCGCCGGCCCGATCCCGCGGGTCGGTCACCCCTCGCCGCCGCCGGGCGCGTCGCTAGGCTGACCGCCCGTGAGGATCCTCGTCATCGGCTCCGGCGCCCGCGAGCACGCCATCGTCACGGCCCTCGCCGGGGGGCCCGACGCCGTCGCGCCGGAGCCCGCGGGACCGGGCGCCGCGAGCCCGGACGCGCACGAGCTCCACGCCGCCCCCGGCAACCCGGGCATCGCCGCGCTCGCGACCTGCCACGAGGTCGCGGCCACGGACCCCGCCGCCGTCGCCGCGCTGGCGACGGACCTCGGGGCGGACCTGGTCGTCGTCGGGCCGGAGGCGCCGCTCGTCGCCGGGGTCGCCGACGCGGTCCGGGCGGCGGGGATCCCCTGCTTCGGCCCGAGCGCCGAGGCCGCCCGGCTCGAGGGCTCCAAGGCCTTCGCCAAGGACGTCATGGCCGCCGCGGGCGTGCCGACCGCGATGGCCCACGTGTGCGCCACGGTCGACGAGGTCGCCGCGGCCCTCGACGCCTTCGGCGCCCCGTACGTCGTCAAGGACGACGGGCTCGCGGCGGGCAAGGGCGTCGTCGTGACGGGCGACCGGGCCGAGGCGCTCGCCCACGCGACCGCCTGCCTGGAGCGGCGGCCCGGCGGCACGGTGCTCGTCGAGGAGTACCTCGACGGGCCCGAGGTGTCGCTCTTCTGCCTCTGCGACGGCACGACCGTCGTCCCCCTCGCCCCGGCGCAGGACTTCAAGCGCGCCCTCGACGACGACGCCGGCCCCAACACGGGCGGCATGGGGGCCTACTCCCCGCTGCCGTGGGCCCCGGCCGACCTCACGCAGGAGGTCGTGGCGCGCGTCGCCCAGCCGACGGTCGACGAGATGCGCCGCCGCGGCACCCCGTTCGTGGGCGTGCTCTACTGCGGGCTCGCGCTCACCTCCCGCGGCCTGCGCGTGGTCGAGTTCAACGTGCGGTTCGGCGACCCGGAGACGCAGGTCGTCCTGCCGCGCCTGGCGACGCCGCTCGCCCCCGTGCTGCTCGCCGCCGCCGAGGGCCGGCTCGACCAGGCCGCCCCGCTGCGGTGGCACGACCGCGCGGCGGTGACCGTCGTCGTCGCCGCGCACGGCTACCCGGGCACGGTGCGCGCGGGCGACGAGATCGAGGGCGTCGACGACGCCGCCGCGGTGCCCGGGGTGCACGTGCTGCACGCGGGGACCGCGCGGACCGACGAGGGCCGGCTGGTCTCCGCCGGGGGCCGGGTCCTGTCCGTCGTGGGCCTGGGGCCCGACGTCCCCGCGGCGCGCGCGGTCGCCTACGAGGGGGTCGCCCGGATCGCCCTGCGCGGCTCGCACCACCGCTCCGACATCGCGGCCCGCCTGCCCGTCCTCCCCGCCACGGCGGACGCCTGATCCCCCGCCCGGTGTCCGTTTCGTCCCTTCCCGACGCCGCGGGTACGGTGTCGCCCATGTCGTCGACCCCTCGCCGCCGCACCCCGCGCGGCGGGCCGGCCGCCGTCCTGCTCCTGGCCCTCGGCCTGCTGAGCGGGTGCACCGGAGCCCCCGACCCGGCCCCGCCGCCCACGACGTCCGTCGCGCCGTCGCCGACCACGGAGCCCACGCCGACGCCGACGCCGGACCCGAACCTGGCGATCATCGCCACCGCCGCGGACGACGCGATCGACGTGTACGCCGAGCCCGACGCGCGCACGCCGGAGCTCACCGTGGCGGCCGAGGACGTCGTGTCGATCCCCGGCGAGATCCCGCTCACCTTCCTCGTCATCGAGCAGCAGGGCGACTGGCTGCACGTGCACCTGCCGGTGCGGCCGAACGGCTCGACGGGCTGGGTGCGCGCGGACGAGGTGGCCCTCGCGTCGACGGACTACCACATCGAGGTGCGGCTCACCGAGCACCGGCTGCTCCTGCACAAGGGCGACGAGGTCGTCATGGAGGCGCCGGTCGGCGTCGGGCGGGCGGAGGTCCCGACGCCGGGCGGGACGTACTACATCAAGGAGCTGCTCCAGCCGCCCACCCCGGGTGGCACGTACGGCGCGTACGCGTACGGTCTGTCGGGGTACTCACCGGTGCTGGAGTCCTTCGCGGGAGGTCAGGGAGTGATCGGGATCCACGGCACGAACCAGCCGGAGTCCGTCGGCACCGACGCCTCCCACGGCTGCATCCGCATGCTCGACGCCGACATCACGCGGCTCGTCACCGAGTTCGGCCTGCCGCTCGGCACGCCGGTGGAGATCGTCGAGTGAGCGCGGGGCCGGCCGGCGCGCGGCCGCTCGACCTGCCCGGCTGGGTGCACACGTACTCCGGCAAGGTGCGCGACCTCTTCGTGCCCGCGCCGGGCTCGCCCGCCGCCGTGGCGCACGGGGACGTCGTGCTCGTCGTGGCGAGCGACCGGATCAGCGCGTTCGACCACGTGCTCCCGACGACGATCCCCGACAAGGGCCGGGTGCTCACCCAGCTCACGCTCTTCTGGTTCGACCGGCTCGAGGACCTGGTGGGCCACCACCTCGTCACCGCCGACCCCGGGCCGGCCGGTGTGCCCGACGCCGTCGCCGGCCGCGCCATGGTGTGCCGGCGGCTCGACATGTTCCCCGTGGAGTGCGTCGCCCGCGGCTACCTCACCGGCTCCGGCCTGGCGGAGTACCGCGCGACGGGCGAGGTGTGCGGGATCCCGCTGCCCGCGGGCCTCGAGGACGGCTCGCGCCTGCCCGAGCCGATCTTCACGCCCGCGACGAAGGCCGCGCTCGGCGAGCACGACGAGAACGTCTCCTTCGACGCCGTGGTCGCGACGGTCGGCGCGGCGGACGCCGCCGCGCTGCGGGACCTCACGCTCGCCGCGTACCGCCGCGTCGAGGAGCTCACGCGGGCGCGGGGGATCATCCTCGCGGACACCAAGCTGGAGTTCGGCCGGGCGCTCGACGGCCCGCGCCGCGGCGAGATCCTCCTCGGCGACGAGGTGTTCACGCCGGACTCGTCGCGCTTCTGGCCGGCCGACACCTGGTCGCCGGGCCGCGCGCAGCCGAGCTTCGACAAGCAGTACGTGCGCGACTGGCTCACGTCCCCGGCGTCGGGCTGGGACCGGCACGGCGACGCACCGCCGCCCCCGCTGCCCGACGACGTCGTCGAGCGCACCCGGGAGCGGTACCTCGAGGCGTACCGGCGGCTCACGGGCACCGAGCTGCCCTAGGCGGAGCTCCCCCGGGCGGAGCCGGTCGCGGCGCGCGCCGCGGTCCCACGGCCCCGCGCGCGGTCGGGCAGGATGGGACCATGCGAGCGACGGTGCTGCACGGTGGCTTCGACGTCCGTCTCGAGGACGTCCCCGACCCGGTGATCGTCGAGCCGACGGACGCGATCGTCCGCGTGCTCGCGTCCTGCATCTGCGGGTCCGACCTCTGGGGGTACCGGCGGCCGGGCCCGCGCGAGGGCGGGCCGGCGCGCGTCGGGCACGAGTTCGTCGGCGTCGTGACCGACGTGGGCGCCGACGTCGCGACGGTGCGGCCCGGCGACGTCGTCATCGCGCCGTTCGTGTGGAGCGACGGGACGTGCCCGAACTGCCGTGCCGGCATCTTCACGTCCTGCCTGCACGGCGGCGACTGGGGCGCGCCCGGCGTCGACGCCGGCCAGGGCGAGGCGGTGCGCGTGCCCTTCGCGGACGGGACGCTCGTCGTGGCCCCCGTCGCGCCCGACGACGAGCGGATGCCCGCGCTGCTCACGCTCAGCGACGTCATGGGCACCGGTCACCACGCGGCCCGCTCGGCCGGCGTCGGGCCGGGGGCGACGGTCGCCGTGGTCGGCGACGGCGCGGTGGGGCTGTGCGCCGTGCTCGCGTCCCGGCGGCTCGGGGCGGAGCGCGTGATCCTGCTGAGCCGCAACGAGCGGCGCGCGGCGCTGGGCCGGGAGTTCGGGGCGACCGACGTCGTGGCGGAGCGCGGCGAGGCGGGCGCCGCGGCGGTCCTGGACCTCACGGACGGGCTCGGCGCGCCGCACGTGCTCGAGTGCGTCGGCACGCAGGAGTCGTGGGTCTCGGCGGCCGGCATGGCCCGGCCGGGCGGGACGATCGGCCACGTCGGGGTGCCGATGGCCGTCACCGCGCTGCCGCACTGGCGGATGTTCGGCGCGAACATCGGGGTGCGCGGCGGCGTCGCGCCGGTGCGCGCCTACCTGCCCGAGCTGCTGGCGGACGTGCTCGCCGGGCGCCTCGACCCGTCGCCGGTGTTCGATCTCGAGCTGCCGCTCGACCAGGTCGCCGAGGGGTACGCCGCGATGCACGAGCGCCGCGCGATCAAGGTGCTGCTGCGGCCCTGAGCCTCGCGCCCGACGACGGGCCGCGCCCCTGGCGCCGGCCCGGGCGTCGGGTGTTGGCTCGGGGGATGCGGACCACGGAACGAGGCGCGCGGGCACGCCGCGCGCGCACCGCGCTCGGCGTCGCGATCGCGCTGGGCGCCGCCCTCCTGCTCGCCGCCTGCGCGGCCGGCCCCAACACGGCGGCGGGGACGCCCGGCCCGGACGGCGACGTCGCGGGGTTCTGGCTGGGCCTCTGGCACGGGCTCATCGCGGTCGTCACGTTCGTGATCTCGCTGTTCACCGACTCGGTGAGCGTCTACGAGGTGCACAACGACGGCGGCTGGTACGACTTCGGCTTCGTGCTCGGCCTGCTTCTCTCGCTGGGCAGCGGCGGCGGCGGGGCGGCCGCGCGGCGCAGGCGCTGACGGGCGGCCGGCGCCCCGGGTGTCGGGCGGGGTCGCCCGCGCTCCCGGCCCGCCTGCCGGAACCCGGCGTCCCGGCGCCGGGGCCGTCGCTACGCTGACCCTTGCCGCCAGCCCCGCCAGCACAGGAGCCTCACGTGGGACGCGTCGTCGTCGAAGTCATGCCGAAGCCCGAGATCCTCGACCCGCAGGGCAAGGCCGTGGCCGCGGCGCTCGAGCGGCTCGGCTACCGCGGGTTCACGGGCGTGCGCCAGGGCAAGCGGTTCGAGCTCGAGGTCGACGGCCCCGTCACCGCGGAGGTGCTCGAGCGGGTGCGGGAGGCCGCGACGACGCTCCTGTCCAACCCCGTCATCGAGGACGTCGTCTCGGTCGAGGAGGCGCGGGCGTGACCGCGCGGATCGGCGTCGTCACCTTCCCGGGCAGCCTCGACGACCGCGACGCCGCCCGCGCGATCCGGGTCGTCGGCGCCGAGCCGGTGGCCCTCTGGCACGCCGACGCCGACCTGCACGGCGTCGACGCCGTCGTCCTGCCGGGCGGCTTCTCCTACGGCGACTACCTGCGGGCCGGCGCGATCAGCCGGTTCTCCCCGGTCATGGAGTCGGTCGTCGACGCCGCCCGCGGCGGGATGCCCGTGCTCGGCATCTGCAACGGCTTCCAGATCCTGTGCGAGGCCCACCTGCTGCCGGGCGCGATGATCAAGAACGACCACCGCGCGTTCATCTGCACCGAGCAGACGCTCCGCGTGGAGAACGTGGAGACGGCCTGGACCCGCGAGTACGCCCCGGGCGAGCGGATCACCGTGCCGCTGAAGAACCAGGACGGCCAGTTCGTCGCCGACGAGCGCACGCTCGACGAGCTCGAGGCGGAGGGTCGCGTCGTCTTCCGCTACGTCGACCGCAACCCGAACGGCTCGCGCCGCGACATCGCGGGGATCACGAACGCGGCGGGGAACGTCGTCGGGCTCATGCCGCACCCCGAGCACGCCGTGGAGCCGGGCTTTGGCCCGGACGGCCCGGACGGCCCCCGCAGCGGCACCGACGGCCGGCGGTTCTTCACCTCGGTGATCTCGGCGCTGGTGGCCTGACGCCCGTGGGCGACGAGCCGCCCGGCGGCGGGGCGCCGCCGCCCGTCGTGCGCATCGACGCCGTGCCGTGGGACGACCCCGCGGCCGTCGCCCTGCGCCGCGAGCAGCTCGCCGAGCTCGCCGCGCTGTACGACGACGGCGACGACCTCCCGCCCGACCTGACCGCCGACCAGGTGCTGGCGAGCCTCCTGCTCACCGTCGACGGGGCGCCCGCCGCGTGCGCGGGGCTGCGCGACGCGGCCGTGCACGGCGAGCGGTTCGCCGGCGGCGTCGGCGAGATCAAGCGGATGTTCGTGCGCCCGGAGTTCCGGGGCCGCGGGTACGGGCGCCTGCTGCTCGGGCGGCTCGAGGCGGTGGCCGCCGACCTCGGGCTCGTGCGCCTCGTCCTCGAGACCGGCGCCCTCCAGGGCGCGGCCGTGCGCCTCTACCGCGACGCCGGCTACCGGCGCGTCCGCCCGTTCGGCCCGTACGCCGACGACCCGCGCACGCTCCACTACGCGCGCTGGCTCGTGCCCGACGCCGGGACCCGGGTGCTCGTCGTCAACGGCACCGTGGGCGCGGGCAAGACGACGGTGGCGGAGGCCGTCGCCGACCTGCTGCGGGAGCGGGGCGTGCCGTGCGCGTGGATCGACGTCGACGCGCTCCGCCGCGCCTACCCCACGGCCGACGACGACCCGTTCGGCCAGGAGGTCGCGCTCGACCACCTCGAGGCGATGGCGGGCGTGCTCGCGCGGCGCGGGTACCGCCACGTCGTGCTCGCCGAGGTGGTCGAGCGGCCGGCGGACCGCGAGCGCTACGAGATGGCCTTCGACGGCGCCGCGCTCGCCGTCGTGCGCCTGGTCGCGTCGGAGGTGACCTGCCTCGCCCGGCTGCGCCGCCGCGAGCCCGACCCGTGGCGGGACTGGCACCTCGCCCGGACCGTCGAGCTCGCGGCGATCCTCGAGGCGGCGGGCGTCGACGACGCCGTCGTCGAGAACGACGGCGACCGGACACCCCGGGAGGTCGCCGCCGCGGTCCTCGCCGCCGCCGGGTGGTAGGCGCGCCCTGGACCAGCGATGACCGGGGGACGCGCCGCGCCCGCGCCGCTAGGGTCGCGGCGTGCAGCACGACCTCACGCTGGCCGGGCACGGCGTCCGGCTCGTCCCCGCCGCGCCCGAGCACGCAGCGCACCTTCTCGCGCTCGTCGACGCGGACCTGTGGTTCGGCATGACGACGCCCCCGCCGGCGTCGGCGGACGAGGTCGCCCGGGCGATCGAGGAGGCGGTCGCCGCGCCCGGACGGTACGCGTTCACGGTCCTCGGCGACGACGGCGAGGTCCGCGGGCAGACGTCCTTCTACGACGTCGAACACCGGATGGGACGCTGCGAGGTCGGGCACACGTTCTACGGGCGCCGGTGGTGGGGCGGCCGCACCAACCCGGCGTGCAAGCTCCTGCTGCTCACGCACGCGTTCGAGACGTGGGGCATGCACCGGGTCGCCCTGCGCGCGGACGCCCGCAACGCGCGCTCGATCGGCGCGATCACGCGGCTCGGCGCCGTCCCGGAGGGCGTGCTGCGCGGCCACCGCCTCGCGGGCGACGGCTCGCGCGGCGACACCGCCTACTTCTCGATCCTCGCGCCGGAGTGGCCCGCGGTGCGCGCGCGGCTCGAGGCGCGGCTGGCCGCGTGACTCAGGCCTCGGCGAACCGGACCGTCCCGTCCGGGTCGACGGCGAGCCCGGGGTTGTGCGCGACCTCCCACAGCGTGCCCGCCGGGTCGGCGAAGTAGCCGTGGTAGCCGCCCCACGCGGCGCGCTGGGCCGGCTTGACGATCGTGGCCCCCGCGCGCTCGGCCGCGGCGAGGACCGCGTCGACCTCCTCGGGTGAGCTGACGTTGTGCGCGAGCGTCACGTTGCCGGGCGCCGTCATCGGCGGGCGGCCGTCGCCGACGTCGGCGGCCAGCTCCGCCGCGCCGAACAGCGAGAGCAGCACGCCGGGGGCGACCTGGATGAACGTCACCGCCCCCGCGACGTCGAGCACGGGCGTCCAGCCCAGGCCGTCGAGGTAGAAGCGCCGCGCCGCGTCGAGGTCGGGGACGCCGAGGGTCACGAGGCTCAGTCGCTGCTCCATGGGCCGCACGGTAGGGCCCGCCGCCGACACGGGCTCACCGCACGACGACGCCCAGGTGCGCGGCGAGCAGGGGGGCGAGGGCCGCGAGCTGCTCCTCGCTGATGGTGGCCCCCGCGAGGCCGTCGAGCCCGTCGACCCGGGCGAGGTCGGCGCCGCGCAGGTCGACGTGGGTGAGGCGGGCGCGCGCGACGTCGAGGCGCCGCACACGGCTCGCCTCGACGACGACGTCGCGCGCCGTGGTGCCCGCGAGGTCGAGGTCGTCGATCGTCGCGCCGACGATCCGCAGCTCGCGCACCGTCGCGTCGCGCAGGTTGAGGTAGTCGATCTTGCCGCCCGTGACGGTGACCCGGACGAGGTCGCCGCCGAACGCGCGCACCGCGCCGAGGCGGCAGTCCGTCAGCGCGACGTCGCGCCACTCCGCGTCGGCGAGGTCGAGCGTGTCGGCGCGGACCCCGACGAAGGACACGTCGACGAGGTGCGCCCGGGCCATCCGGACGCCGTCGAGGACGCAGTGGTGGAACGCGCAGTCGACGAACCGCGCCTCCCGCGCGTCATGGCCGGTGAGGTCGCGGTCGTCGAGCTCGAGGCCCTCGTAGTCGCCCTCGCGCTCGAGCCCGCCCGTGAAGAGCTCCACGCGGCCAGCCTGCCACCGCCCGCCGACGCGCGGCGCGGCACCGGCCGGCGGGCCCGTCGTCACCGGCCGAGGTCGTCCGCGAGCCGGGTGAGCACGCCGACGGCGCCCGTCGCGTAGGGGCTGATCCACCTGTCGTGCACGGCCCGGATGGGCAGCACGTCGAGGTGGTTCCACCGCTCGCGCCCGACGCGGCGGGGGACGACGAGGCCGGCCCGCTCGAGGACCCCGAGGTGCTGCATGGTCGTGCACCTGTCCAGCTCGGGGAACGCCGCGCAGACCTCGCCCGTGGTGCGCGGGCCCTCGGCGAGGAGGTCGACGATGCGCCGTCGGGTCCGGTGCGCGAGGGCCTTGAGGACCCGGTCGAACGCCTCCTCGTCGGCGCCGTCCGCGGCGCTCGCCGTGCCCGCCCGCGCGCGCCCGGCGTCGTCGTCCGACGCCGACCCCTTGCGCGATGACATGTTATAAGTCTATAACACTTCTCTCGGGCGGGTCACCGCCCCCACCGCGAGGAGGAGCCCATGTCCACCACCCCGGACCCCGCCCCGGAGCTCACGTTCCAGGTGGCCGCCCGCATCGCGCGCCCCGTGCACGAGGTGTTCGAGGCCGTCGTCGACCCCGCCACGCTGTCCCGCTACTTCACCACCGGCGGCGCGCAGGGGCGCCTCGAGACCGGCGCGACCGTGCAGTGGGAGTTCGCCGACTTCCCCGGCGCCTTCCCCGTGCACGTCGTCGAGGTGGTGCCCGACGCGCGTGTCGTCCTGCGGTGGGAGGGCGCCGACGACGGCGGCCCCGCCTACGAGACCACCGTCACCATGACGTTCGACGCCCTCGAGGACGGCCGCACGCTCGTCACCGTCGCCGAGTCCGGCTGGCGCGCGAACGACGCCGGCCGCAAGGCCTCCTACAGCAACTGCGAGGGCTGGACCCACATGCTGTGCGCGATGAAGGCGTGGGTCGAGCACGGCGTCGACCTGCGCACGGGGTTCTACGTCTAGTCGCCCCGCCCCGGCGCCCCGAGCGGCCGGACCGTCCCCGTCAGGTGCGGCTTGCGCGACCACACGGTCAGCGCGAAGCCCCCACCGGCCGGCTCCTCCGGCGCGACGCGCACCGACACGGTCGCGGGCAGCAGCACGGGCGCCCCGAACTCCACGTCCCACGCGTACGCGTCGCCGCGCGCGGGCCCGACGTGGGCCAGCGCGCGGGCCGCCGTGTCCATGCCGTGCGCGATCGGCCGGGCGAACCCGAACGCGCGCGCGGCGAGCCGCGACGTGTGGATGGGGTTCCGGTCGCCGCTCACCGCCGCGTACCGGCGCCCGGTGTCGGCAGGGAGCCGCCACAGGCCGGTGGGGGCCGGCGGCTCGAAGGCGGGCCGCTCGCCGTCGGGGGCGGGGCCGGCGTCGGGCAGGTGCACGCCCTTGGCGAGGTACGTCGAGGTGCCGCGCCAGACCACCTCGCCGGCGACGGCGAGCTCGCCGACGAGGTCGACGGTCGCCCCCCGGCGGTGGGGGGCGAGGTTCTCCGCGTGCACGCGCGCGTCGAGGACCTCGCCGGCGCCGACGGCCCGCCGCTGCTCGATCCGGTTCGCCACGTGCACCATGCCGAGCGGGGGGAGCGGGAAGTCCGGCCGGGCGAGCATCGCCATGTGCAGCCCGAAGACGAGCGTGTGCAGGTAGCCCGCCGGGACGGCGTCGGACACCGCCTCGCCGACGAGCTCCTGGTACGCCGCCAGCCGGGCGAGGTCCACGCGCACGCCGTCGCGCACGAGGACGACGTCCGGCAGCGCGCCGCCCGCGCGCCGGCGCGTGAGCCCGCGCGCGAGGATCGCCGCGTTCGACGGCGGCCGCGAAACCGCCACGGTCCGGGGCATCAGCGGCCCACCAGGTTCTGGCCGCAGACCCGCAGCACCTGGCCGTTGATCCCGCCCGCCTGCGGGGAGGCGAGGAAGGCGATCGCCTCGGCGACGTCGACCGGCTGCCCGCCCTGCTGCAGCGAGGACAGCCGCCGCGCGACCTGCCGCGTCACCGGCGGGATCTTCGCGGTCATGTCCGTCTCGATGAAGCCCGGCGCGACCGCGTTGATCGTGCCGCCCGCCTCGGCGAGCCGGCCCGCCCACGCGCGCACCATGCCGATGACGCCCGCCTTGGACGCGCCGTAGTTGGTCTGGCCGCGGTTGCCCGCGATCCCGCTCGTCGACGCGACGCCGACGACGCGCGGCGCCGGGCCGAAGGCGCCCGCCTCGAGCAGCGCCTCGGTGATGCGCAGGGGCGCCAGCACGTTGACCGCGAGCACCGGGTCCCACCGGTCGGGCGTCATGTTCGCGAGCAGCTTGTCCCGCGTGATGCCCGCGTTGTGCACCATGACGTCGAGCCGACCGTGCCGTGCGGCGACGTGCTCCGCGATGCGCGCGCCGGCGTCGTCGGCCGTGACGTCGAGCTGCAGGGCCGTGCCGTGCACCTCGTTCGCGACCCGCGCGAGGGCGTCGCCCGCGGCCGGCACGTCCACGACGACGACCGTGGCCCCGTCCCGGGCGAGGGTCCGCGCGATGGCCGCGCCGATGCCGCGCGCCGCGCCCGTGACCACGGCGACGCGGCCGGCGAGGGGCCGCTCCCAGTCGGTCGGCAGCTCCCCGCCGTGCGAGCCGACC
>JAAZAC010000216.1 GCA_012514545.1 Actinomycetales bacterium
GTGACCGCGACCCCGTCGCGCACGACGACGGCGTTGCCCGTCGCGCCGCCGCGCAGCTCCTTCGCGAGTGAGCGGAGCATGCCCTCGACGCCCTCGCGGGCCGCCGCCCGGGCGGCGTCGCCCCCCGCGCCCGACGTCGGGCGGGTCAGCGCGACGACCCGGCCCCCCCGCGCGAGGCCGCGCAGGACGCCCCCGACGGCGAGCGCCGGGGCGCCGAGGTCGGCCGGCGAGGCGACCTCGGTGAGCACGAGCACGACGGCGCCGAACCGCTCGCCCTCGCCCGCGTGCCGCCGCACGTCGAGGTCCCAGCCGACGAGCGCCCCGGCGACGGCGTCCGCGTCGGCCGCGGAGGCGTCGTCGTGCACGACGAGGACGGGACCGGGCACGAGCGGCGCGCCGGGCTCGTGGCGGCGCAGCACCGCCGGCCGGGGCAGGCCGAGGCGCTTGGCGATCGCCGCCGTCGGGCCGTGGTTGACGAGCTCGAGGTACCTGTCGTTCACGCCGCCTCCAGGAGCATCGCGTAGCCGAGACCGCCGGCCGCGCACACGGACACGAGCGCGCGGCCGGAGCCGCGCTGGGCGAGGATCTTCGCCGCGGTCGCGACGATGCGCCCGCCGGTCGCGGCGAACGGGTGGCCCGCCGCGAGCGACGAGCCGTGGACGTTGAGCCGGTCGCGGTCGACGGTGCCGAACGGGCCGGGCAGGCCGAGGCGGTCGCGGCAGAAGTCGGCGTCCTCCCAGGCCGCGAGCGTGGTCAGCACGGTCGAGGCGAACGCCTCGTGGATCTCGACGACGTCGAGGTCGTCGAGCGTGAGCCCGTTGCGGGCGAGCAGGCGCGGCACCGCGTACGCGGGCGCCATGAGCAGGCCCTCCTTGCCGTGCACGAAGTCCACGGCCGCCATCTCCGCGTCGACGATCGCGGCGAGCGGCGTGACGTGGTGCTCGCGCGCCCAGTCCTCGCTCGCGAGCAGCACCGTCGAGGCGCCGTCGGACAGCGGCGTCGAGTTGCCGGCCGTCATCGTCGCGGGGACGTCGAGGCGCTTGCCGAACACCGGTGGCAGCGCGGCGAGCTTCTCCAGGCTGGTGTCCGGCCGGAGGTTCGCGTCGCGCGTCAGGCCGCGGAACGGGGTGAGCAGGTCGTCGAAGAACCCGGCGTCGTACGCGGCGGCGAGCCGCTGGTGCGAGGCGAGGGCGAGCTCGTCCTGCGCCTCGCGCGTGATGCCCCAGGCTGCCGTGGTGATCGCCTGGTGCTCGCCCATGGACAGGCCGGTGCGCGGCTCGCCCGTGGTCGGGGCGACCGGCGCGAGGTGCCGCGGCCGGATGCGCGCGAGCGCGGCGAGCTTCTGCTGTGGCGTCTTCGCGCGGCTGAGGTCGAGCAGCGCCCGGCGCAGCGGCTCGCTCACGACGACCGGGGCGTCCGAGGCGGAGTCCACGCCGCCGGCGATCCCCGAGTCGAGCTGCCCGAGTCGGATCTTGTTGGCCAGGCCGACGATCGTCTCGACGCCGGTCGCGCACGCCATCTGGACGTCGTGCGCGGGGGTGTCGTGCGCGAGGGCCGAGCCGAGCACCGCCTCCCGCGTGAGGTTGAAGTCCTTGGAGTGCTTGAGCACGGCGCCCGCGGCGACGGCGCCGACCCGCTCGCCCGCGAGGCCGAACCGCGCGACCAGCCCGTCGAGCGCGGCGACGAGCAGGTCGCGGTTGCTCACGTGGTTGTAGTGGCCGCCCGCGCGGGCGAAGGGGATCCGGTTCCCTCCGACGACGAGCGCCCGGCGCGGGGCGCCGTCGGGCCGCCGGGCGGCCGTGGTGCGGGGGCGCGCCGACTGACGCGCACGCGGCGGGGCGCCGGTCGCTCGGGCGCGCGGGGTGCTGGTGCCACGGGTGGGCCGGTCGGGGGTCTCCGCCATGGCGGTGTCCTCTCGTCGTCGAGCGGTGCGGGGCGCGGGCCCCGGGTGGGCCGTTGGTCCCTGGCCCGGGAGTGGTGGATCTGATAGTGCCCGAGACCCACGGTACCTGATACCGTCGGTTTCGTGAGTCCGATCACACCGGCAACGACGCCGGCCGACCAGGACGGGCGTTCCACGCGCTGGGCGGGTCACCGCGAGGCGCGGCGCACGGAGCTCGTGCACGCCGCGCGCCGGGCCGTGCACCGGCACGGCCCCGACGTCTCCATGGAGGAGATCGCCGCGACCGCCGGCACGAGCAAGTCCATCGTCTACCGGTACTTCGTCGACAAGGTCGGGCTGCAGCGCGCCGTCGGGCAGGCCGTCGTCGCGCAGATGCACACCGCGCTCGACGAGGCCGCGCGGGCCGCCGAGACGCCGCGCGACGCTGTCCGGGCGATGATCGACATCTACCTCGAGATGGCCGAGGCCTCGCCGAACGTCTACTGGTTCGTCACCCGCCCCGCCGAGGACGCGTCCGGCCCGCTGGGTCACTTCCTCGAGCAGGTCGCCGAGCTCGTCGCGCGCCCCTTCGCCCGCGTCATCGCGACGCCCGACGCCGGCCGGCTCGCCGACGTCTGGGCCGCGGGCGCCGTCGGCTTCGTCCGCGGCGTCGGCGAGTGGTGGCTCACCCACCGCGCGGACCCCGACGCCCCGAGCCGCGAGGAGCTCACCGAGCGGGTCACCGCGTGGCTGTGGACCGGCCCCGTCGCCGGCCTCGTCCGGACCCGCCCCGCACCACCCGACCACCCGGAGGAACGGCCATGACCGCGCTCACCGAACGACGCCCCGACAGCCGGGACGGCGCGCCCGCGGCGGTCGTCGACGTCGCCCACCTCGAGCACGTCCTGCTCGGCCGCTGGCGGGACGTCCGGCGCGCCGCGCGCGAGCTGCTCGCCGACCCGCGGTTCCACAAGGTCGAGGGCCTCTCGTCCGCCGAGCACCGCGAGCGGGTGCTCGAGCAGCTCAGGCTCCTCGTCGCCGAGGGCGACGTGCTGCGCGCCTTCCCGGCGGAGCTCGGCGGCGCCGACGACCACGGCGGGTCGCTCGCCCGCTTCGAGGAGGTCCTCACCGCGGACCCCTCGCTGCAGATCAAGGCCGGGGTGCAGTGGGGGCTCTTCGCCTCCGCGATCCTCCACCTCGGCACCGAGGACCACCACCGGCGCCTGCTCCGCGGCGCGATGACCCTCGAGGTGCCGGGGTCGTTCGCGATGACCGAGATCGGCCACGGTTCGGACGTGGCGAGCATCGCCACCACCGCGACGTACGACCCGGAGACCGAGGAGTTCGTCATCCACACGCCCTACCGCGCGGCGTGGAAGGAGTACCTCGGCAACGCGGCGAAGCACGCCACGGCCGCCGTCGTGTTCGCGCAGCTCGTCACCAAGGGTGTCAACCACGGCGTGCACGCGTTCTACGTGCCGATCCGCGACCCGCGGACCGGTGAGTTCCTGCCCGGCGTCACCGGCGAGGACGACGGCCTCAAGGGCGGCCTCAACGGCGTCGACAACGGGCGCCTCGCGTTCGACCACGTGCGCGTCCCCCGCCGCGACCTGCTCAACCGCTACGGCGACGTCGCCCCCGACGGCACCTACACCTCGCCGATCGCCAGCCCGGGCCGCCGCTTCTTCACGATGCTCGGCACGCTCGTCCAGGGCCGCGTCTCGCTCGACGGCGCGGCGACCAACGCGGCCAAGCTCGCCCTCGTCATCGCGGTGACGTACGGCAACCAGCGCCGCCAGTTCACCGCCGCGTCGCCCACCGACGAGGTCGTGCTCCTCGACTACGCCGAGCACCAGCGCCGGCTCCTGCCGCGCCTCGCCCAGACGTACGCGCACGCGTTCGCGCACGAGCGCCTGCTCGAGGCGTTCCACGGCGTCTTCTCCGGCGA